>NZ_JACXWY010000033.1:0-35238 GCF_014764685.1 Allobosea spartocytisi | reverse complement strand
CCCGTCGTCATTCTGGTCGAGCCGCAGCTCGCCGAGAATATCGGCATGTGCGCGCGGGCCATGGCGAATTTCGGTCTCTCCGAAATGCGCCTTGTCGCGCCGCGCGACGGCTGGCCGACCGGCGGCGGGCTGAAGAAGGGCGCGACCGCCGCCGCCTCCGGCGCCACCCATATCCTCGAGAACGCCCGCCTCTATGCAAGCGCGGCGGAAGCGGTCGCCGATCTCAACCATGTGCTCGCCACCACCGCCCGCGAGCGCGGCCAGATGAAGCGCGTGCTGACCCCCGCCGAGGCGATGCCGGAGATCGCCGGGCGTGTCGGCGGCGGCGAGCGCGTCGGCATCCTGTTCGGGCGCGAGCGTATCGGCCTGACCAATGAGGAGATCAGCTTCGCCGACGCGATCCTGACCTTCCCGGTCAATCCGGCCTTCGCCTCGCTCAACCTCGCCCAGGCCGTGCTGCTCACCGGCTATGAATGGTTCAAGACCACCGGCGGCGAACCGCCCTTCCGCGAGAACAACCCCTCCCCGCCCGCCAAGCGGGAGACGATCCTCTCGATGTTCGACTATCTCGAAGGCGAACTCGACATCAGCGGTTTCTTTCCGCCCGGCAAGAAGCCGGTCATGACCGCCAATCTGCGCGACATCCTCCACCGCCTCGACATGACCGAGCAGGAGGCGCGGACGCTGCGCGGCGTCTTCAAGTCGCTGGTCGAGGGGCCGAAGAAAGCGCGGTTGCTGGCCCGGCAGGCGAGCGAGCCGGAGCAGTCCGAAAGCTGACGAGCGCCGTCATGCTCGGGCTTGACCCGAGCATCTCCGAGCGGAAACGGCTCCTCTTTCGGGAAAAGATTCTCGGATCTGCGCTTCGCTCCGTCCGAGAATGACGCCTCCTGAACGAAAAAGGCCGGCCCTGAAGGGCCGGCCTCTCCTGCTGGTCGGGGGGTCTCGAAACGTCCCGGTCAGAATTGATACTTCATCGTCGCCTTCACGGTGCGGCCCGGCTCGCTGTAGTAATCGCGCGCCTGGGGCCGCGAGAGCGGGACGTTGACCGCATCCCAGTACTTGCGATCGAAGATGTTGTAGACGCCGATCTGGAATTCAAGATCCGCGATCTCGGGCGCCGGGCGCCACCAGGCCGAGGCGTTGAACAGCGCATAGCCCGGTGCCTTGAAGCCGGTGGTCGGCGGCGTCGTCGCGGTCGTCGAGACGTCATCGCGCTTGCCCGCCATCTTGGCCGAGACCTCGGCGCCCCAGCGATCGGTGCCATAGGCGACGGCGACGATGCCCTGCACCGGCGGGATCGAGTTCAGGAAGCTGTCGTCGTCCTTGTTCTGGCCGCGGGTATAGGCGAAGGAGCCGCGCACCAGCCAGTTCGGCGCGAAGGCGTATTGCCCGTTGATCTCGACGCCCTGGATCTCGGCGCGGTTGATGTTCCGGTAGCCGGTGATGCCGCCCTGCTGATAGAGCCCACCGACGCCCGCCGCCTGAATCTGGTAGGTATCGATGAAGTTGCGGTAGTTGGTGTGGAAATAGGTGATCGAGCCGCCGAGCTGCTTGTCGCCGAAGCGCATGCCGACATCGATGCCGTTGCCGATTTCAGGGCGCAGATTCGGGTTGCCGGTGCGCAGATAGGTGGCGGGCCCGCCGAAGCGGCCATAGAGCTCGTCCGCCGTCGGCGCACGGAAGGTCTTGGCCCATTGCGCGAAAACGGTGACGTCCTTCACCCAGGGCGCGTTCTTCAGGATGTCGTATTCGAGCCGGATGCGCGGCGACCAGCCGGAATCGCTGGAGGACGGCGGCAGACTCGTCGGCCGCGAGCCGCCCGCAAAGTAGGCCGGGGTGTTCTGCGGCACTTCCTCATACCAGTCGAAGCGGACACCAGGCGTGATGCGCAGGCGGTTGTCGATGAGGCCGATCTCGTCATGCGCGTAGAGGCCGACGAGCTTTCCGTCGACCTTCGGCTGGTCGGCCTGATTGGTGTGGAGGTTGTTGCAGGTGGTCAGCGCCCCTGTGAAGACACCCGAGGCCGGCCTGGCCGGGCAGTTGTCGACGCCGGCCGAGTATTGCTCGAGCGAGGACATCCGCAATTCCGTGCCGAGCATCAGGCGATGCGACGCCATGCCGGTCTGGAAGTTCTTCAGCAGATAGCCGTTGAAGCCGTAGGAATTCTCTTCGTTCTGGTTGTTGCGGGCATAGGGCCCGATGATGCTGGTGTAGCGCCAGGCGTTGGTGATGTCGTTGCGCTTCAGCCGCTGCCAGTAGAGCGTCGCATGCGCTTCGTCGATAAAGGCTCCCGGCAGCTTGTAGTCGTAGCTCAGCGAAACGCGGTTGCGCTCGACATCCTCGCCCGATTCATAGGAGCCGGGGCGGAAGTTGCCGGTAAGCGAAACGGTGTTGTTGCGAATCTGGGTACGGTCGGCGCGTTTGAAGAATTCGCCGGTGAGGCCGAAGCGGTGCTCGCCGACCTCCTGATAGATCTTGCCGAGGAAGCTGTACTGGTTGAAGTCGCCCGGATTGGGCGCGGTGCGCGTCGCGCCGATCGTCTTGACGTTGCCCTTGTTGTCGATCTCGTGGCCGTCGCGGAAGCCGCCCTGCAGCAGGACGGAGGTGTTCCCTATCCGGGCCGCCGCCGCGGCGCTGCCGAACCAGGCCCGGTCGGTGCTGTCATAGCCGGTCTTGGCGAGCGCGCCATAGGAGCGGCCATTGCGCAGCAGATCCTCCGGGTCGAGCGTGCGCACCGCCAGCGCTCCACCGAGAGCACCGCTGCCGAGCGTGCTGGCGCCGCTGCCGCCGCGCAGCAGGTCCAGCGTCGAAAGCGAGTCGAAATCGAAGGCGTTCTGGGCGCCGCGATTGATGCGCGTGTCGATCAGGAAGGGCTGGCGGATGCCGTCGATCGTCGTCAGCACGCGCGCCCCGTCGAGGCCGCGGATGTTGAGCGAGTTGTTCTGGCGGTTGAAGGTGATGCCGGCCTCGACGCGGTTCGCCAGGTCGGTGAGGTTCTGGACCTGCTCGCGATCGAGCTCCTGGCGCGTCACGCGGGTCGTCGTCGGCCCGTTGAGCAGCGCCCCGCCGGGCACGCCCTCGCCCTGCACATTGATCTGGTCCAGCACCACGGGCGCATCGCCGGCATTCGGCTGCGTATTCGCGGCCGCCTGCTGCTGACGACGTTGTTGTTGCGCCTCTGCCGACGAGGCCGCCAGCGCCAGCACCAAGGTTCCAAGGGCCACGCCCCCGCGCAGCTTGCCGAAATACACGCCCATCGCCCAGTCCCATCCTGCCTGGCCCGTCCCGGCCATCATCGGCAGATTAAAATGAATATAAACAGCGCCTTACGAGAAGATAAGACTTCAATCCCGATATTGTTTGCAAAAGATTCTGTCAATTACTATGCACCGCAAAGCAAAACTATAGAATCGATCCAATAAATAACTATTCTAATGTAGAACTGCCGCGCGCCAGCGGCCGCGCCGAATTCGGCTCCCGATCTCGTGATCGCGCAGGAGCGGACTGTGACGCCGCGCGTCATTGCCTCCTGCGAAAAGCCGCGCATCTTCGTGTCATGAACGCTCGCTACGCCACGCTCGATCGACGCAAGCTCTTGACGGGAGGCAGCGCCATGGCGGCGGCGTTCTCGATCGCCGGCGGCAGAGCCCGCGCGGCGGACACCGACGTCGTCGTGATCGGAGCCGGCGCGGCCGGCATCGCCGCTGCCCGGGCGGTGAAGGCGGCCGGGCGCAGCGTCACCGTGCTGGAGGCCCGCGGCCGGGTCGGCGGGCGCGCTTACACCGACGCCTCGCTCGGCCCCAGCTACGACGCCGGCGCGATGTTCATCCATTGGGCCGAGCGCAATCCCTGGGTCGGCCTCGCCCGTGAGCTCGGCGTCGAGACGGCCCCCGAGCCCATGGGCGGCGGCTTCCGGGTCTTCGCTGATGGCCGCCCCATGCCCGACGCCGACCGGCGGCGCCGGCGCGATGCCTTCAGGCAGATCGACCGCCGGCTGGAGACGGTCGATATCGGCTCCCGCGACCTCTCCATCGCCGAATTGCTCGGCGATCTCGGCCCCGACATGGCGCCGGTCGCCACCTCCGGCCTCCTGCTCTCGATTGGCGAGGAGTCCAGCCGCATCTCGGCCCGGGATTACCAGCGGCTCTGGTCCGGTGACGACCTCGTCGTGCCTTCCGGCTACGGCAATCTCGTCGCGCGTTCAGCCGCCGGTCTCGACATCCGCCTGAACGAACCGGTCGAGGCCATCGATTGGAGCGGAAGCGGCGTGACGGTCACCTCCCGCTCGGGCACGCTAAGGGCCAGGATCTGCATCCTCACCGTGCCGGTCGGCGTGCTCAAGGCGGAGACGATCCGCTTCACCCCCGCCTTGCCGGCTGCGACGCGCGATGCGCTGGCCGGCCTCCATATGGGCGCCCTGACCAAGATCGCCCTCAAGGTCGAGGGAGACCGCTTCGGCATCACGCCGGGCGCGAGCTTCCTCGAATCCGGCAAGCCCGAGGGAATGATCAATTTCGACATGTATCCGGACGGCAAGGATCTCGTCATCGGCTATTGCGGCGGCGATTTCGCGCGCCAGCTCTCGCAGGCCGGGCCTGACGAGGCCAAGGCCCATGCCACGGAGCTGCTGGCGACGATGATCGGGTCCGAGTTCCGCAAGACCGTGAAGGCCGTCTCCTTCCCCGCCTGGTGGACCGATCCCTTCGCACGCGGCGCCTACTCCGTCTGCGACCCCGGCCACGACGCGGCGCGCGACGCCCTCGCCCAGCCGATCGGCGGACGCCTCCTCATCGCCGGCGAGGCCACGGCCGGCGGCGGCGCCATGACGGTCGGCGGCGCGACGCTGGCAGGACGCGCGGCGGCCACGACGCTGGCTCGGCTGAAGGTCTGAAAGCTGCTCTTCCAAGGAAACGCGGGTCATCCCGGCCGAAGCGAAGCGGAGAAGCGCTCTGGCATGGATCCCGGGTCAAGCCCGGGATGACGGCGTGGTTCTGTCCAAAATCAGGACGATCTTAAAGGGCCAGCTCCCAGTTCTGCCCCACCAGATCCTGTCCGAAGGAATGGTGCCGCTCCTCTGCGACCAGCTTGAAGCCTTCGGCAATATAAATGGCCCGCGCCGCATGCAGGATATCGTTCGTCCACAGCACCATGCGCCGGTATCCCGCCGCGCGGGCGAAGCCGATCGCCTCCCGCACCAGCGCCTTGCCAAGGCCCAGCCCCTGCGCACGCTTCTCCACCAGCACGAGCCTCAGCTTGGCGGTCGCCGCATCCTCCGCGACCACGAAGCTCGAGCCGACCGGCTCGCCATCGAGCTCGGCGATGAAGCAGCGCTCGCGTCCCGGCTTGAACTCGCGCAGGAATTGCGCCGCGATCTCGGCGACCAGCGCCTCGAAACTCAGGTCCCAGCCGTACTCCTCGGCATAGAGCCGGCCATGGGCGGAAACCACCCAGCCGATATCCCCGGCGCGATGTTCGCGGATCACAGGTCGCGACTTGGTCGCCCTCTCGCCGGACAGAAGCGCCTGCGTATCGGCAAGCGCGCTGACGAGCCTGCCACGTTCCGCTGGCGAGAGCCGCGCCAGGATCGCCTCGGCCTGCGCTTGCGACGCTTCGTCGAGGGGCCGAAAGGCGGCCTGCCCGGCCCGCGTGAGCCGCAGGCGAAAGGCGCGCCCGTCGGCGTCCGAGCGCTGTCGGTCGAGCCAGCCCTGCGCCTCGAAGCGCTTCAGGATGCGCGAGAGATAGGCGGGATCGAGATCGAGGTCGCGCGCCAGCTCGACCGCGAGGCAGCCATCCCGCTGCGCCAATTCATAGAGCACCCGCGCCTCGGTCAGCGCGAAGCCCGAGCCATGCAGATTGCCGCCGAGCGCACCGATCCAGCGCGTATGAAACCGGCCGAACCGGCGAATGGCCGCGACAGCCGCTGCTTCGCTTGCGGTCATGGCATCCTCCCGCCGCGAGCGAAGGTCAATTTAGTGGACAAAGTCAACTAAATTTGAAACAGCCGCTTCAGGCGGCATTGACTGTCGCTTAACGGCTCTCTGGCGGAATCGGGCTTTGACGTTTCGCGGCGTAGTCATGCAGGTCGATCTTCTCGCCGGAACGGGTTATCGCCCGCTTGTGGCCCCCCGCCCCCAACCCACCATCCTCGTCTTCGATTCCGGGCTCGGCGGCCTCACCGTGCTCGGACGCGCCACGCGTGCCTGCCCGGCTGCGCATATCGTCTACGCCGCCGACGACGCCGGTTTCCCCTATGGCCGCCTGAGCGAGGAGGAGCTCGTCGCCCGCGTCCTCGCCGTCATGGAGCGCCTCGTCGCGCGCTTTCACCCCGATCTCGCGGTGATCGCCTGCAACACCGCCTCGACGCTGGTGCTGCCGGCGCTCCGGGCCCGCTTCGCCATCCCCTTCGTCGGCACCGTCCCGGCAATCAAGCCGGCTGCGGCGGCGACCCGCAGCGGTCTGATCTCGGTGCTGGCGACGCCCGGCACCGTGGCGCGCGACTACACCCGCGAGCTGATCGAGACCTACGCCGCCGGGCACCATGTCACGCTCGTCGGTGCGACGCGGCTCGCCGGCCTCGCCGAGCAGGCGCTCAAGGGTGAGACCGTCGACGACGCGGTCCTGCGCGCCGAGATCGCCCCCTGCTTCGTCGAGACGGAAGGCCGCCGCACCGACATCGTCACGCTCTCCTGCACGCATTATCCCTTGCTGCTCGAGCGGATGAAGCGGCTGGCGCCCTGGCCCGTCGAATGGATCGACCCGGCGCCGGCGATCGCGCGCCGTGTCGCCGACCTCCTGCCGGCAGCGAGAGACGGCAGCCCGGTCGGCCTCGACGCCACGGCGGTCTTCACCGACGGCTCCGGCCTGACGGGGCCGCTGCGCATCGCGCTGGCCGGCTATGGCCTCGCGCAGGTCGCCATCGAGCCGATGCCGCTGGCGAACTGACGGAACTCCGCCGCACTCCGCGCGTTGCGACGGTGGCGACCCTCACCGAGGAACGAAAGCTCATGAGAAAGTTGCTGTTGCTGCTGGCGCTCGCCATCGGTTTCGCCTTCGCCGGTTTCGGCGCCGGCTCCGAGGCGCAAGCGAAGCCCCATGGCTGGCACAGGGGTCACGGGCACCATGCCATCTATCGTCATGGCCCGCGCCGTCATTACGGCTGGCATCGCGGCCATCATTACGGCTGGTACAAGCACCACCCGCGCCATCACCATTATCGTCATCACCACCGGCATCATCGCCACTGGCGCTGATGCCCGTTTCCGGCCAGCCCGGAATTGACTCGAAGCCGGCTTTCCGTCATACGGCCCTTCGTCACGCGGCTCCTCACGGGGCCGCGTGGCTTTTTCCGCACCCGTGATCCGCTTTCCTTCGGAAGCCGGATCTGTCGCCCCAGCCAATCGCAGGGGAGCAGGAGGGCGCGGTCCTCAACTCGCGAACCTGAGAGGACACGCGACATGTCGAAGCGCCATGAGGCCAAATACAAGATTGACCGCCGTCTCGGTCAGAACATCTGGGGCCGCCCGAAGTCTCCGGTCAACCGTCGTGAATACGGCCCCGGCCAGCACGGCCAGCGCCGCAAGGGCAAGCCGTCCGACTTCGGCACGCAGCTGCGCGCCAAGCAGAAGCTGAAGGGCTATTACGGCTCGATCTCCGAGAAGCAGTTCCGCCGCTACTACGCCGAGGCGATCCGCCTCAAGGGCGATTCGGGCGAGAACCTGATCGGCCTGCTCGAGCGCCGCCTCGACGCGGTGATCTACCGCGCCAAGTTCGTGCCGACCGTCTTCGCCGCCCGCCAGTTCGTCAACCACGGCCACATCACCGTGAACGGCAAGCGCGTCAACATCGCCTCCTATCAGGTGAAGCCGGGCGACGTGATCGCGGTCAAGGACTCGTCGAAGCAGCTGGCCATCGTCATCGAGTCCGCCGCCCTCGCCGAGCGCGACGTTCCCGACTACATCGACGCCGACCACACCAAGTTCACCGCCACCTACACCCGCACGCCCACGCTGACGGACGTGCCCTATGCGGTGCAGATGGAACCGAACCTCGTCATCGAGTTCTACTCGCGCTGATGCGGTCGCGGCGGCTTCCGGCCGCCGCCGATATCGGAACACAGGGGACGGCATCTTTGCCGTCCCCTTTTTTATGCCCGTCCTGGCAGTGAACAGTGTCTTTGCCACCGTAGCCGCCATGGCGGCGGCGAACCCATTCCCGTCACAATCCTGCGGGAGCTTCCGGGCATGACGATATTGCACAGCGCCGAACTCTCCATTTTCGCCGACTATTTCCAATTCTATCTGCAGGACGAAGGCGTCCACGAGGACTGGGGTGCCTTCTGGACGGACGAGACGCTGGAGCGGATGCTCGCCGTGGGTGACTGCAGCATCGGCATCGCGACAGTGCGGAACATGTCCGTCCCGGTCGCCATTGCCGTGCACGACGATGCGCCCGAAGCGGATTTCCACGAATGGGAGCTCGTCAACGAGTGCTCCTTCCTTGTGCGCACGGGCCGGGTCATGGTGCTCGGCTGCACGGAAGGCACGCCGCAGGAGAGAGCGCGCTTCTCGCTGCCGCCCGGCAGCTATCGGGTGCGCGTTTCCTATGTCGGGCTCGACACCCTGAGCGACGACGCCCTGGACGGTGATGATTTCTACCGGCTGCAGATCTGGCCTGCCCCACCGGCACCGACCCTGACCTTGAAGACGCGCAGGGCAACGGCGGGCTGAACCAGCTGCTCCCCTGGCGCCAGACTGAGAGCCCGCCGTGCCGCGACCTTCGCCCCTTTTCCGCTTGGCCGCGATCATGCTGCCCCTTGCCGTGCAGCTCGCCGCCAGCGTCTCGACGCCGGCCATGGCCGAGGTGCGCTTCGGCCGCAACGTTCGCGTCGGCGGCCATGATTTCTCAAACCAGAGCTTCAATCGCCATCGGCGCGCGGTGATTCACATCTATGACCGCACGCCCAGCCGTCCCGGCTGCGTCTGGCGCTCCGACGGACGCGGCGGAAAGGTCAAAATCTGCCACCTGCGCCGCATCCGCTGAGCGCGCCGCAAAGAAAAGGGGCGGCCCGGCAGGCCGCCCCTTTTCTTTGCCCCTTCAGGAAGCAGGTCGCGCGCCGGCTCTACAGATGCGAGCCGACCTCGTCGCGGAAATAATAGCAGCCGAGACTCAGGCAGCCGATCAGGATCGACAGCGCATAAGGTCCGAACAGACACATAACGAAGACGGAGCCGATAAAGGCTCGCATTCCCCATGTCAGCCAGGTTCCATTCATGGCTCACCCTCGCATCGCATTGACTGACAAAGCGTAAACGGAAAGCCGTGAATCCAACTTGAACAGATATGGTGAATCACGAAATCGTCCTTTTCCTCTCGTACGTTAGCAAGTCGGGCGAAAGCAAGGCATAAAGCGGCCGGGGCAGTTTCCCTCCACGGTTGGATGCCCTAGCGTCGCCCGGCCTACAGCCAGGGGATCGCCATGATTCGCATTGTTTTGACCGCTCTCGCGCTGACCTGCGCGTCGAGCTTCGCCCACGCCCAGAGCTGCGCCGTCCAGGCGACGGACAAGAAGCTCGCCGGCGCCGCCAAGACCAGCTTCCTGACGAAGTGCGAGAAGGATGCCGGCGCCTCCTGCGACAAGCAGGCCGCCGACAAGAAGCTTGCTGGCGCCGCCAAGGCGAGCTTCACCAAGAAATGCGTCTCGGACGCCACCAGCGGCTGAGAGGTCGCCGCGCCGGGCACCGCACGGCATCGCCATGCGACCGCCGGGACGGTGCCGACCGCTCAGTCGGCGGTGCTGCTCTCCCAGGTCGCGTGGCTCACCGCCGGCAGGCGCCCGAGCTTGTCGACGACATGGTCGAGTTCCTTGCGGTCGATTGCCGTGCTGATGAGCTTGGCGACAATCTCGACGGTGTCTTCGCCGCGCTCGATCGTCGTGATGTCGCTGAGCGGATACTGCGCCGCCTCGAGATATTCGACGAGCGTGTCGCGAATATCGGCGAGCGCCTCGGCCCGCGTGGTGACGACGACCTCGTAGGTCGCTTCGAGCGCCCGCTCGTCGAGCGGAATGCGGTTGATCGCGTTGACGAGCGGCCGCAGCAACGTGTTGCCGAAGATGACGAAGGTCGCGACGAGCGCCGCTTCGGCGATCATGTCTGCACCGGCGCAGGCGCCCACCGCGGCGGAACCCCAGAGGGTGGCGGCCGTGTTGAGGCCGCGCACGTTCATGCCCTCCTTCATGATCACGCCGGCGCCCAGGAAGCCGATGCCCGAGACGACATAGGCGATCACCCGGATCGCGCCGGCCGTGCCCTCCAGGCGCATGGCGAGATCGACGAAGGCGGCGGCGCCCAGCGCGACGAGGACCGTAGTGCGCAATCCCGCCGTGCGCTGCCGGTACTGGCGCTCGGCGCCGATCAGCATGCCCAGCACGAACGCCGCGCTCAGGCTGACGACCGTGTCGAGGAAAGGCAGAAGCTCGAAGGTTTGGATGAAGCGCATGGCCGCTGGCTCGCGTGGCGGGCAGCGGTGCTTGACATGAAGAATAGCCCCCGGCAAGCCGCCGGGGGCGCGTCGTCGTCAGAGGTTGTCAGCGCGCCGGGCCGGATAGCCGGCGGGTGCCGAATTCACTCGTCGTCCTGGCCGTCGTCGCGATCGCGGTTGTCCTGCCAGCGGCGCGGCCCATGATCGCCGCCGTCGCGCCGCCCCCGCCATTCGCGCATTTCGCGGAAGCGCTCGCGGCCCTCGGACATAGCCTGGCGGACCGAACGGCGCAGCACGGTCTTCTGCTCGTCGCTGAGCGTCGCCCAGAGCGGCCTCACCGTATCGGCCAGTTCCTTCGACGCGGCGGCGCGCTCGCCCAGGCGCTTGGCGCGCGCATCGATCCGCTCCATCAGATCGGCGCTGCGCAGCCGGTCACGCTCCTCGCGCATCGCAGTCCAACGCTCGCGCCCCTGCTCGGCGCGCTGCCTGATGAGAGCCTCGACCTTGTCGAAGAGCGGCACCTGCTCGGGCTTCAGCTTGAGATCCTCGCGCACCTTGGCGAAGCGCTGGTCCATTCGGGCCTTGGCCTGCTCGGCGCGGCGCTGGCGCATCTCGTCGCGCCGCTGGTCGCGCGTCTCCGAGCTCTGCTGCTTCTGGTCGCCGCCGGCCGGCGGCACGGGCTGCGGCTGCGCCAGGGCGAAGGTGCTGGCAAGCGCGGCGATCGACGATGCGGCGATGAGGACAATGGGTTTCATGAAGTTCTCCTCGAACAGTCCTGTAACGTGTCGCTCAGCGGGTCTCGAAGCCGATTGGCGATGTCACCACGGTGGCTGTCGGTGGGTGAACCGGCGATGGCCCGCGGATGAAAAGATCGTAATGTGACGTCAACGCGTTCAACGCGATTCAGTTCGGTGCCGACCTCCATGCGCAACCTGATCACCGATGTCCGGGGCGTTCTCATTGGCCACGCGCATGACGCGGCGGCGGCGACGGGCGTGACCGCGGCGCTGTTCGAACGCCCCACCGTCGCCTCCATGGCCGTGCTCGGCGGCGCGCCCGGCACGCGCGACACTGCCTTGCTCGAGCCGGAAATGACCGTCGAGCATGTCGACGCTCTCGTCCTCTCCGGCGGCTCCGCCTGGGGTCTGGGTGCGGCCGACGGCGTGATGAGCTGGCTTGCGGGTCACGGACGCGGTTTTCCGGCCGGTGGCTTCCGCATCCCGATCGTGCCGCAGGCGATCCTGTTCGACCTCGCCAATGGCGGCGACAAGCCCTGGGCCCGCGGCGACGGGGAAACGCCCTATCGCCGCCTCGGCATGGAGGCGGCGGCAGCCGCCGGCGCCGATTTCGCGCTCGGCACGGCCGGTGCTGGCTTCGGCGCCACCACGGTCAACCTGAAAGGCGGCCTCGGCTCGGCCAGCGCACGCGCGGCGACCGGCCAGATCGTCGGCGCCCTCGTCGCCGTCAACGCGGTCGGCAGCGCCACCATCGGCGGCGGCCCGCATTTCTGGGCCGCTCCCTATGAGCATAGCGCCGAGTTCGGCGGCCTCGGCTGGCCGGCCGCGATCACGCCCGCAGAGACGGCCCTGCGCTTCAAGGGCGGCACCGGCCAGAACACCACGATCGCGCTGGTCGCGACCGACGCCGTCCTCACCAAGGCGCAGGCGAAGCGCATGGCGCTCGCCGCCCATGACGGACTGGCGCGGTCGCTGCGCCCGGCCCATGCGCCACTCGACGGCGACATCGTCTTCGCCGCTGCAACCGGCCATAGCGGAGCCCCCTCCGACGCCTTCGCACTGACCGAGCTCTGCGCCACCGCCGCCGATGTGCTGGCACGGGCCGTAGCGCGCGGCGTCCATGCCGCGACGGCGCTGCCCTTCCCCGGGGCGCAACCGGCCTGGCACGACCGCTTCGGGGGCTGATCGGCGCAACCGAGGCGGGCATACCGTAAAGTAATCATTTCAAATTTACGAATTCGCAAGGCAAACCCTGCAACCTGAGCGATAGCTTTGGGCCTGCAAGGCCGCGAGGCCGGGGGGTGCAGGATGCGTGAGATCGGCTTTGGCCTGGCCTTCGGCATCGTCATGGCGCTGGGCGCCTTCCTGATCGCGGCCTGGCCCGCCCAGGGACGCCCGGTCGCGGCCTTCTTTCCGGCGGGCAGTTCGGCCCGCGCGATGTCGGCCGCCATCGCCGAAGCCGGCGGCAGCCTGATCGAGATCAACGCGGGATCCGCCGTCACCATCACGCTGGGCGAGGACGACGGCTATGTCACGGCGCTCTATCGCGCCGGCGCCTGGCTCGTGATCGATGCCAGCCTCGCCCGTCTTTGCGTGGGCTCTGCGAAAGGGAGCGGCCAATGAACGACGTTGCGCGGTTCCGTGCGCAGTTCGCCCGCCTGCTGCTCATCATTCTCTGGATCAATGCCGGCCTGATGTCGCTGACGCCCGGCGCCCAGCTCCTGCTCGGCCAGCAGACGCTCATTCTGGCGGGAATCGGCCTGGCGGCGCTCGGCACGCTGGCGCTGTATCTCTACCGCATCGACTGGCCCGCGCGGCAGATCACCAGCATGGCGACGCTCGGCCAGGTCATGCTGCTGGTCTACGCCTTCGCCGGACATCCCTATCAATCCGACATGCACATGTATTTCTTCGCCATGCTGGCCGTCCTGGCCGGCTGGCTCGACTGGCGCATTTTCCTGCCGGCCACCGTCGCGATCGCGGCCCATCATCTTGCCCTCAGCCTTCTGCAGCCTGCCGGCGTGTTTGCGAATGGCGGCGACACCGGCCGGGTCCTGCTTCATGGCGCGATCGTCTCCGTGCAGGCGGCCGCGCTGAGCTTGCTGGTCTGGGCTCTGCGGCAAGCGCTTGAGACGTCCGAAACGGAGCGCCGGCAGGCCGACGCCGCGCGCGAGATCGCCGACGAGGCGCGCCGCCATGTCGCCGAGACGACCGCGAAGGCCGCCAGCGAGCGCCAGCGGATCCTGAACGTCGTCGCGAATGATTTCGAGAATGCCATCGCCGGAATCGCCCGTGACGTGATCGCCTCCGTGCAATCGCTGCGCGCCGCATCGCAGCAGATGAAGCATGGTGCCGTCGAAGTGCTGCAGCGCTCGACAGCCGCGTCGCGATCCTCGCGCCAGACCTCGGCCAATGTGGTGGCGGTGACGCAGGTCACTTCGGAGCTCGCCCAATCCTTCGCCGAGGTCGACCGGCAGGTGGCCGAGACCGCGCGCATCGTCGGGGCCGCGACCCTGCAGGCTGGCAACGTCCTCCACACCGTCGGCGACCTCTCGCGCAAGGCCGACGAGATCGGCAATATCGCCGGCGTGATCTCGACGATCGCCAAGCACACCAACCTGCTCGCGCTGAATGCCTCGATCGAGGCGGCACGGCTCGGCCGCTCCGGCGGCGGCTTCACCATCGTGGCGCAGGAGATCAAGTCCCTGGCGACGCAGACCTGGCGGGCCACCGAGGAGATCCAGGGGCAGATCGAAGCGATCCACCAATCCGGCTCGGAAGCCATCGCCGCGATCGACGCGATGAACCTGACGATCGGCTCGCTCAACCAGATTTCCGGGGCGGTCGCCATCGTCGTCGAGCAGCAGAACGTGGCGACGGCCGGCATCGCCGAGAATATCCGCCAGGCCGCCGACGAAACCGTCACCGCGGCTGGCCATATCGACATCGTCAGCCGCGTCGCGGCCGAGACGGACGAGGCGGCCAGCCACATCGCCCTGTCGGCCGATGAACTCTCCCTGCAATCCTCGCATCTCGATGCCGAGGTGGCGCAGTTCCTCGGGCGCGTGCGCGCCGCCTGAGCCACGTGGTTTCGTGCCAGGCGCGAATGCGTTATGGCAGCGCCATGTCCACCGACGATTTCCTCGCCCGCTTCGGCTCGCCCGGCGCCAGCCAGCCCGACCCCGTCGCAGCCGCCCAGCAGGCGATGCGCAATCCCCTGCCGGCCCGGTTCTACAAGGAAGCGGGCGTCATCGAGCGCGATGGCCTGTTCCATGTCGCGCTCGACGGCAAGACCGCCCGCACCCCTGCCCGCAAGCCGCTCGCGGTCGGCTCGCGCGATGTCGCGGAGGCCCTCGCGGCCGAGTGGGAACGGCAGGCCGAACGGATCGACCCGGCACAGATGCCGCTGACCCGGCTCGTCAATTCGGCGCTGGACGGCGTCGCGGATCAAGAGGAGGCCGTGCGCGCCGAGATCGTCCGCTATGCCGGCTCCGACGCGCTCTGCTATCGCGCCGGCGAGCCCGAGGCACTGGTCGCGCGCCAGAACGACGTCTGGCAGCCCATTCTCGCCGACATCGAGGCACTGATCGGCGCCCGCTTCCTGCTGGCAGAGGGCGTCGTCTTCGCGCAGCAGCCGGAAAGCACGCTCGCAGCCGTCGCCCGGCACGTCGGGACGATCCCCTCTCCGCTGGCGCTTGCCGGCGCGCACAACGTCATGACGTTGACGGGCTCTGCCATCCTCACCCTGGCACTGGCCAATGGGCTGATCGATCCTGACGCCGCCTGGAACGCCGCCCATCTCGATGAGGACTACCAGATCGGGATCTGGGGCCAGGATGAGGAAGCGGCCGAGCGCCGCGCCATTCGCCGGCGCGAATTCGACGCGGCCGTGCTGCTGCTGGCGAAGGGCTGAACGCCTGGGCGCCCCGGAGCCGGCGGCATGATGCCCTTGCACGCTTCGGCAAATGTCGCAATGGACTCTCGCGGCAGCCCCGCTTAAGCCGGCTTTCGAGACGCGTTTTTCCCGCCGGGAGCCTGCCGCCATGAAGGATATTCTCGAACAGCTCGAATCGCGGCGCGAGGGCGCGCGCAAGGGCGGCGGCGAACGGCGCATCGAGGCGCAGCACAAGCGTGGCAAGCTCACCGCCCGCGAGCGCATCGAGCTGCTGCTCGACAAGGACTCCTTCGAGGAGTTCGACATGTTCGTGCAGCATCGCTGCGTCGATTTCGGCATGGACAAGGCCGAGAAGATCCCCGGCGACGGCGTCGTCACCGGCTGGGGTACGGTCAATGGCCGCACCGTCTTCGTCTTCTCGAAGGACTTCACCGTCTTCGGCGGCTCGCTCTCCGAGACCCACGCCCAGAAGATCACCAAGATCCAGGACATGGCGCTGAAGATGCGCGCGCCGATCGTCGGCCTGTTCGATGCCGGCGGCGCTCGCATCCAGGAAGGGGTGGCTGCGCTCGGCGGCTATGGCGAGGTCTTCAAGCGCAATGTGCAGGCGTCCGGCGTCATCCCGCAGATCTCGGTGATCATGGGCCCCTGCGCCGGCGGCGACGTCTATTCGCCGGCGATGACCGACTTCATCTTCATGGTCCGCGACACCAGCTACATGTTCGTGACCGGCCCTGAGGTGGTGAAGACCGTCACCAACGAGACCGTGACCTCCGAGGAGCTCGGCGGCGCCAAGGTCCACACAAGCAAGTCCTCGGTCGCCGACGGCTCCTTCGAGAACGATGTCGAGGCACTGCTGCAGGTGCGCCGCCTGCTCGATTTCCTGCCCGCCAACAACACCGCCGGCGTCCCGGAATGGCCGTCATTCGACGTGCCTGATCGTGTCGACATGAGTCTCGACACGCTGGTCCCGGACAATCCGAACAAGCCCTACGACATCAAGGAATTGATCCTGAAGACGGTCGACGAGGGCGACTTCTTCGAGATCCAGGCGGCCTATGCCGGCAACATCGTCACCGGCTTCGGCCGCATCGAGGGCCGGACCGTCGGCATCGTCGCCAACCAGCCGATGGTGCTGGCCGGCGTGCTCGATTCCGACGCCTCCCGCAAGGCCGCCCGCTTCGTGCGCTATTGCGACGCCTTCGAGATCCCGATCATCTCGCTCGTCGACGTCCCAGGCTTCCTGCCGGGCACGGCGCAGGAATATGGCGGCCTGATCAAGCACGGCGCCAAGCTGCTCTTCGCCTACAGCGAATGCACCGTGCCGCTGGTCACGATCATCACGCGAAAAGCCTTCGGCGGCGCCTATGACGTGATGGCGTCGAAACATATCGGCGCCGACGTCAATTACGCCTGGCCGACGGCGCAGATCGCGGTGATGGGCGCCAAGGGCGCGGTCGAGATCATCTTCCGTGGCGGCGATGCGGAAACCATCGCGCGCCAAACGAAAGAATACGAGGACCGCTTCATGTCGCCCTTCGTCGCGGCCGAGCGCGGCTATATCGACGAGGTCATCCTGCCGCATTCGACGCGCCGCCGCATCGCCCGCGCACTCGCCATGCTTAGGACCAAGAACGTCGAGCGCCCCTGGCGCAAGCACGACAATATTCCGCTGTGAGCGTGCGACCTACCGCCAGCGCCTGAACACCGCGCTGGCATTCACCCCGCCGAAGCCGAAGCCGTTCGAGATGGCGTGTTCCATCGCGACCGGCCGCGCCTCCTTTGCGACGAGGTCGAGCCCGGCTGCCGCCTCATCCGGGTTTTCCAAGTTGAGCGTCGGCGGCGCGATCTGGTCGCGCAGCGCCAGGATCGTGAAGATCGCCTCGAGCCCGCCGGCTGCGCCGAGCAGATGGCCGGTCGCCGATTTCGTCGCGCTGATCGCGATGCCGCCCTCGGTGCCGAATACCGCCTTGATCGCCGCGAGCTCGCCACGGTCGCCGACCGGCGTCGAGGTGGAATGGGCGTTGAGATGGGCGATATCGGCCGGCCGGAGCCCTGCCTGCTTCAGCGCAGTCTCCATGGCCCGCCGCGCACCGGAGCCGTCCTCGGGCCCCGAAGTGATGTGGTAGGCGTCGGCGCTGGTGCCGTAGCCGGTCAGTTCAGCCAGGATCGTGGCGCCGCGCGCCTCGGCATGCTCCAACGCCTCGATCACCAGCAGGCCTGCCCCCTCGCCCATGACGAAGCCGTCGCGGTCCCGGTCGAAGGGCCGCGAAGCCTTTTCGGGCTCGTCGTTGAAACCGGTCGAGAGGGCCCGGGCTGCAGCGAAGCCGCCGAGCGCCACGAGATCGACGCAAGCCTCGGTGCCGCCGCAGAGCGCGATATCCGCTTCTCCCGCCCGGATCATGCGCGCCGCATCGCCGATCGCCTGCACGCCGGCGGCACAAGCGGTGACCGGCGCGCCGATGGGCCCCTTGAAGCCATAGTCGATCGAGACATGGCCGGCGGCGAGATTGACCAGGAAGGAGGGCACGATGAAGGGCGAGAGCCTGCGCACGCCGCGCTGGTCGGTCGTCCGCACGGCCTCGACGATCGCCGGAAAGCCGCCGATGCCGGAAGCGATCACCGTCGCCGTACGCTCGCGCTCCAGCTCGGTTTGCGGCTGCCACCCCGCCTGTGTCAGCGCTTCCCTGGCGGCGACCAGCGCAAACTGGATGAAGCGGTCCATCTTGCGCTGGTCCTTGGGCGCGATCACCGTATCGGGATCGAATCCGCCCTCGTCATCCTCCATTTTGGAGGGAACGACGCCCGCGATCTTGGCCGGCAGGGTTTCGGCGATCGCGTCCGGCAGGCGGCGCAAACCGGAGCGCCCGGCAAGCAGGCGCCGCCAGGCGATCTCGGTTCCACAGCCAAGGGGCGAGACCACACCCATTCCGGTAACGACGATGCGGCGCATGGAAAGCTCCTATTCGGGAGAGACCGGCGCAGCTGCATCCCGCGCCGCCACGATGGCGAGGCGTTGCAGCATGCCGGGGCTGGCCTGGGGGCCGGCGATGACGGTGACGTTGTCGGAATTCACGGGCTGCCGGGTCTCGGCATCGGCATAGGCCGGTACAACTTCCCGCCCGCTCTCCCGATCGGCGAGCACTAACGCCTGCCCTTCCGGCGCGAGATGCCGGTTGCCGAAGGCGACCAGCGCCGCGACCACGGGGAAGAAGTCCCTACCCAGCTCGGTCAGCACATACTCGTGACGCTTCGGCCGCTCGCTATAGATCCTGCGCTCGAACAAACCCGCTTCGGTGAGATGCTTCAGGCGCCGCGCCAGCATGTTCGGCGCGATGCCGAGGCTGCGCTGGAACTCGTCGAAGCGGGAGAAGCCCTGCAGCGCATCGCGCAGGATCAGGATGCTCCACCACTCGCCCACCGCTTCGACGGCGCGGGCGCAGGGACATTCGGCAAGCGGGGAAAGCCGGGGCTGCATGGCCCCCGCACTAATGATGTAACTATCATTTTGCAAGCCACTATCGCAGCGGCGTGTCCGCCGCCGTGATGGCGCCGGCAGCTTCCTTCAATCCAGCGTGCTCCGGAACCGCATCAGCGCGAAGCCCGCAAAGACCGGCACGAACAGGCTGAGATAGAACACCTCGTCGCCGATATCCCGCAGGCCGGCACCCTTCAGCATGATCGCCCGGATGATGCGCAGGAAATGCGTCAGCGGGAAGATTTCGCCCAGAGTCTGCGCCCAGCCCGGCATGCCGGCGAAAGGAAACATGAAGCCCGACAGCATCAGCGAAGGCAGGAAGAAGAAGAAGGTGAGCTGCATCGCCTGGAGCTGCGTGCGCGCCACCGTCGAGATGGTGTAGCCGAGCAGCACCAGGGCCAGCACGAAGATCAGCACGCAAGCGAGCAGCAGCCCGAGCCCGCCGAGGAAGGGCACCGCAAAGAGCAGCCGGGCCGCGCCGAGCACGATCACGACCTGGACGGCGCCGACGGCGAGATAGGGCAGCACCTTGCCGAGCATGATCTCGCCGGCCGTCACCGGCATGGCGAGCAGGTTCTCCATCGTGCCGCGCTCGACCTCGCGGGTCAGCGCCATCGCCGTCATCATCACCATCGTCATCTGCAGGATGACGCCGAGCAGACCGGGCACGATGTTGTATTGCGTGATGTTCTCGGGGTTGTAGCGGCGGTGGATGACGAAGGAGAGCCCGTCCCCGGCGGCGGCGGCCGGGTTCGTCTCGGGCTCGAGACCCTGGGTCCGCTGCAGCGCCCGGCTCGCGATCGCTCCCAGCGCCGAAACCGCGCCGCTCGCAGCGGCCGGGTCGGTCGCATCCGCCTCGACCAGGAGCTGCGGCTGGTCGTTCCGCTCGACCCGAACGCCGAAATCGCTGGGAATGGTGACGAGGAAGGAGATCTCGCCCTTCGCCATCAGGCTCTCGGCCTCCGCCGCGCTCTGCGGCCGTTCGCGGAAGCGGTAGTAGTTCGAGACCTCCAGCGCCGAGACGACGGCGCGGGTATAGCGGTCTTGGCCCAGCGCCAGGATCGCCGCCGGCAGGCCGCGCGGGTCGTTGTTGATGGCGTAGCCGAAAAGCAGGAGCTGGACGATCGGCACCGCCAGCATCATCGCGAAGGTGATGCGGTCGCGCCGCATCTGCACGAATTCCTTGGCCAGCATCGCGCCGAGCCGGCGCGGGGAGAATAGCGCGATCATGCCGCCCGCTCCCGCGCATCGCTCATGAACTTGATGAAGACGTCTTCCAGGCTGGTTTCGCCGGGCTCGACCTTGATGCCGGCTTCCCGCTTCAGCGGTTCGAGCGCCGCTTCCAGCTTGCCCCGGTCGGTGCCAACGACATGCAGCGTCGCGCCGAAAGGCGCGACCTGCTCGACCCCGTCGGCCGACGACAGAGCCTTCATCTGGGCGGGCTTCACCGCCCCGTGGACGACATAGGTGACGAGGCCCGAGCCGCGCACCACCTCCTCGACCGTCCCCGTCGCCAGCATACGGCCATAGGCGATGTAGCCGATGCGATGGCAGCGCTCGGCTTCGTCCATGTAATGGGTCGAGACCAGCACGGTCAGGCCGTCACCGGCGAGACGATGGATCTCGTCCCAGAACTCGCGCCGCGCCTTGGGGTCGACGCCGGCCGTCGGCTCGTCGAGCAGCAGCAGCCTGGGCTGGTGCATGATGCAGGCGGCGAGTGCGAGCCGCTGCTTCCAGCCGCCCGAGAGCGTGCCGGCGAGCTGGTCCTTGCGCGAGGTCAGGCCCAGTCCATCGAGCGTCTTCGCCACCGCCTCATCGACCGGATCGAGCTCGTAGAGCCGGGCCACGAAGGTCAGATTCTCGGCGATGGTCAGGTCTTCGTAGAAGGAGAAGCGCTGCGTCATGTAGCCGACCTGACGCTTGATCGCCGCGCTCTGCGTGCGAACGTCGAGCCCGAGCACGGTGCCCTCCCCGGCATCGGGCCTGAGCAACCCGCAGATCATCCGGATCGTCGTCGTCTTGCCCGAGCCGTTGGGGCCGAGGAAGCCGACGATCTCGCCGGTCGCAACCGCCAGATCGACATCGTCCACCACCGTGCGCTGGCCGAAGCGCTTGGTCATGCCGTGCACGTCGATGGCGAGGCTCGTGCTCACCGCTGCCCCCGCAAGGTGACATCGACGATCTGCCCCGGCTGCAGCGCCGATTGCGATCCGCCATCCGGCCGCGCCTCGACGAGATAGACGAGCTTCTGGCGTGTCTGCTCCGAATAGATCACCGGCGGCGTGAATTCGGGCTCCGGCGAGACATAGGTCACCGACGCCGTCAGGCCGGGCGCGCAGCCGTCGCAGCGGACCTGCAACGGCATGCCGGGCTTCACGCTGGAGATCCAGCTTTCCGGGACATAGAGCATCAGCTTGGCCGCCCCGTCCGGCAGCAGCAGCACGACCGGCGCACTCGGCCCCGCGAGCTCCCCGACGCGCCGCAGCACGTCGCTGACGCGGCCGGCCGAGGGCGCCACGAGGCGGCGCTGCTCCAGCCGCCAGCGTGCCTGTGCCAGCGTGGCCTTCGCCTGCTCGACCGCGTTCCCGCTCGCCTTGATCTCGTCGGGGCGGGCCGGCAGCTTCGCGACGGCGAGATTGGCGGCATTCTGGCGCACGCTCGCGGCGGCGACATCGCGCGCCGTTTCCGCCTGGTCGAAATCGGCCTGGGTCGAGACGCCGCGCCGCAGCAGATCCTGCCGGCGGTCCAGCGCCCGCTCGGCCTCGCGCTGCTGCGCCTGGGCCGAGGCAAGGTTGGCCTCGATCACCGCGATCTCTTCCGGCCGCTTGCCGCTGCGCAGATTGTCGAGCTGCGCCTGGGCCTGCACCAGCCGCGCTTCGCTCTCCCGGAGGCTGTGCTCCGCATCGGTCGTTTCCAGAGCGGCGACGAGCTTGCCGGCCTCGACGCGATCGCCCCGGCGCACGTCGATCCGCTCGATCCGGGCCGTGTCGATAGGGCCCATCCGCACATATTCGCCTTCGACATAGCCGGCGATGCGCACCGTATCCGGCGCGCAGGCGCCGAAGGTGGAGGCGATGAAGGCGACCTTGCACAGAAATCCGAGGATCATGGGCGTTCTCCCCGCGCTGCGAGAATCGTGGCGGTGACGGCCGAGCGGATGCTGCCCGCGATCGCCCTCTCCTCCGCCTCGCCAATGCCGCTCCAGCCCATGCGCCGCGTCACCGCAGGGCGCGCCAGGCGGAAATACAGGAGCTGCCCGATCATCGCGAAAACGCCGATGCGGGTGCGTTCGGCCTCCGCCTCCATGCCGGTCGCGGCGGCCCAGAGGCGGCAGAGGCGGCCATGAACCGGCCCGACCAGCCCTTCGTAGAGGATGTCGAAGGCCGGGCTCGGCTCCATCATCTCGCGCACCACGAAGCGGGCGATCGCCTCGCTTTCCGGGTTGCGGACGATGAAGGTCGTCGCGCGGCCGACGAGCGCGAGAATCGCCTCCAGCGCCGCATCCGGCCCGAGATCGACCGGCACGGGTGGCGGCGCAGCATCTCCGAGCAGCCTTTGCCGGATGGTCTCGACGACGGATTGCGCGCAGGCCTCGCGCAGCCCGCCCTTGCCACCGAAATGATAGGCGATGCCCGCGCTGTTGACGCTCGCAGCCTGGGCGATCTGCCGGATCGAGCTCGCCTCGAAGCCGTGCCGCCCGAACAGATCCAGCCCAGCCCTGATCAGAGCCGTGCGGGTTCCTTGATCGTCGAGAGAGAGCCCTAGCATGGCGCAAGCGTACCATAATCACCAAATTCAATCAATCGATTGATTGAATTTGGTGGCACTCCCTTGCACCGCGAGGTCGGAACAAGCGCGTCGATGCATCACATGACTCGCCGGAAATATTGGTCTAAGGCGGAAACCATCCTTTCAATCCGCCTGCCAGATGCTCTTCAATTCGTTCGTCTTCCTGCTTGCCTTCCTGCCGCTGGCGCTCGCCCTGCATGGGCTGGCGGAGCGCTTCGCGCCGCGCCTGCGCCTGCCGGTGCTGGTGCTGCTCTCCTTCGCCTTCTACGGCTACTGGGACTGGCGCTTCCTGCCGCTGCTGGTCCTGTCCATCGGCGTGAACTGGCTGATCGCGGAAAGCTTTCAGAAGACCAAGGCCAGCGGGCTGATCACGCTCGCAATCCTGCTCAACCTCGCCGTTCTGGCGGTGTTCAAGTACTTCAACTTCTTCGCCGATCTCGCTGGAATGATTCCCGGATTGCCAGCGCCGAAATTCGACATCGCGCTGCCGCTCGGCATCTCCTTCTTCACCTTCCACCACATCATGTACCTGACGGATCTGCGGCGCGGCGAGGCGCCGCGCTACGATCTCGTCCGCTACGCGCTCTACATCGCCTTCTTCCCGCAGGTGCTCGCCGGCCCGCTGGTGCGCTGGCGCGAGATCATGCACCAGCTCGACGAGCGCCCCTATCAGCGGCCCGACGCCGCCGAGCGCATCGGGCGCGGGCTGATGCTGCTGACCCTCGGCCTCGCCAAGAAGGTGCTGATCGGCGACCCGCTGTCGGAATACGCCAACCCGGTCTTCGCGGCCGCCGCGGCCGGCAAGGTTGTCAGCGTGATGGAAGCCTGGCAGGGGACTCTCGCCTTCACCTTCCAGATCTATTTCGACTTCTCCGGCTATACCGACATGGCGCTGGGCCTCGCCCTGCTCTTCGGCGTCGTGCTGCCGCAGAATTTCGAGGCGCCCTATCGCTCGGTCTCGATCCAGGATTTCTGGCGGCGCTGGCACATGACGCTCTCGCGCTTCCTGCGCGATTATCTCTACATCCCGCTCGGCGGCTCACGCTCCGGCCTGCCGACCCAGCTCTGGGCGCTCTTCGCCACCATGGCGCTCGGCGGCCTCTGGCACGGGGCCGGCCTCCACTTCGTCGCCTGGGGCGTCGCGCATGGGCTGGCGCTGATCGTCGCCCTGTTCTGGCGTCGCGCCGGGCTGCCGATGCCCGCCCCGCTCGGCTGGCTCCTGACCTTCCTCTTCGTGGTGCTGTGTTGGGTCCTGTTCCGCGCCACGAGCTTCGACGCGGCGGTGACCATCTACAAGGGGCTGTTCGGCCTCGCACCCATCGGAACCGGCCTCAAATGGCGCGCGCTGCTGCCGGCCGCCGCCTTCGCCATCATCGGCCCGACAGCCTGGAGCCTCGTTCACAAGCTGCCGCCGGCCCGCTGGATCGCCGTGCTGAGCGGCCTCCTGTTCGTCATCATCCTGCTCAAGATCGGCGAAGACGCCAATTATGAGTTTATCTACTTCCAGTTCTGAAACCCCGGGCATGGCCGGGCGGACGCAATGGGAGCGCTTCACCGCGACGCTGCTCGCTGCCGCGACGCTGTTCGCCGCCGTCTTCCTCGTTACGGCCTTCCTGCTCGACCCCTATGATACCGGCCGCTCACCGCTGAAGCTCAAGGAGGGCGTGCGCCCGCAGGGACCGCGCACCGCTCTGGCGAGCCGCGGCCGCGACCCGCAATTCACCGGCGCGATCTTCGGCAACTCGCATGTCCAGCTCCTCTCGCCGGAGCATCTAAAGGCGAAGACCGACATCCCCTTCGTCTCACTGGTGGCCCCCGCGACGCGCCCGAAGGAGATCATATTCACCATCGACTGGTTCCTGCGCCATCACCAGGCGACGCCCCCGCAGGCGATCGTCGTCGGCGTCGACGCGTTCTGGTGCACGCCGGACCCGGCTCTGCCGAACGACAAGTCCTTTCCGTTCTGGCTGCTCAGCCGCAGCCTGACAGCATATCTCGCCAAGCTGATGCGCTACGATTTGGTCGAGGAGATCCCGCGGCGGATCGCCTATCTGACTTCGTCCACGGCCGAGCGCGGCCGGCCCGACGGGTACTGGGACTATGAGGCAAGCTACCGTGCCCAGGGCTATGCGACCCGGCCCGATCTGCGCGAGATGCTCGAAACGCCGGTCGAGACCGGCGGCGGCAATGCCAACGGCCCCTTCCCCGCTGCAGCCGCCCTCGAGGCGATGATGAAATCGGCCCCGCCCGAGACAAAGCTCATCCTCGTTCGGCCGCCGGTCTATGTCTCGGCTCTTCCCAAACCGGGCACGCCTGACGGCTCGGCCGAGGCCGCCTGCCTCAAGGCCTTCAGCGATTTCGCGGCCCGCAGGCCCCGCACCACCTTGCTGAACTGGCGCATCGACCGCCCTGAACTGCACGATTCGAATCTCTTCTTCGACCACACACATTACCGTCAGCCGATCGCCCGGCTGATTGAGGACGACATCGTCGCAGCGATCCGGGCGATGGATTGAGGCGGATTCGGCTGAAAAGCCGGCAGAATCCGCCTTTTGACCGACGTCAATCACGAAGCGGTTGAAGCTGTGTCGGAAGCGATTGTTCCGCTTGAAACGGATCGCTATAAGGGCGCGAAATCGGCTCACCCTCCCGCGGCAAAGCCGAAGGGCGCGTGAGCGGACAACGCAAGAGAGCGCGCCCATGTCGAAGCAGATCATCCTCGATGCGGACTACAAGCCGAGCGATGACGAGCCGTTCATGAACGACCGTCAACGCGAGTATTTCCGTGGCAAGCTCCTCGCCTGGAAGGACGAGATCCTGAAGGAGGCGAAGGAGACCCTCGTCGCCCTGCAGAGCGAGAGCGAGAACCACCCCGACATCGCCGACCGGGCCTCCTCCGAGACCGACCGCGCCATCGAACTGCGCGCCCGGGACCGCCAGCGCAAGCTCATCGCCAAGATCGATTCGGCGATCGCCCGCATCGACGACGGCTCCTACGGCTATTGCGAGGAAACCGGCGAGCCGATCTCGCTGAAGCGCCTCGAAGCCCGCCCGATCGCCACGCTCTCGCTGGAAGCCCAGGAGCGCCACGAGCGCAACGAGCGGGTCTTCAGGGACGATTGAGTCGCGGCAGACAGTCTTCCGGCATTCTCTAAAAGGCCCCATGCCCACAGGCATGGGGCCTTTTGCGTCGGTAGCCGGGCATCGGAAACCCGATAGACTCACCCGCCGGAAAACATCGGATACCCGGACAGCGGTCAGTCGTGCCCGGGAAGCTGCTCCGGCGCTTGAACCGGCGCCAGCCTTCGGGCCGCGACGGAGCGCACGGCGTCCGTCAATCGATCGAGCAGCCGAGCCGTCAGTCTCGTGCGCTGCCAGTAGAGCGTGACGGCGATCCGCCGGTGGGGCGGCAATTCGATCAGCCTTCCGGAATCGAGCAGGGGCAACGCGAGGGGCAAAGGCGCCATCGACCAGCCCAGACCCGCCAGCGTCATGTCCAGCATGCCTTGGGTCGACGGCGTCCAATGGATCGCGGATGAAATCTCCGTTCCCCAGGCCGCCCGCGCCCAGCGGGACTGCAACTCGTCCCGCCGGTCGAAGCGCAGCACCGGAGCGCGCCGAAGGCCGGCCGCATCGACGCCCGCATCGAAGAACCGGCCCAGGAAATCGGGGCTGGCGACGGCCACATATTCGATAACGCCCAATGGATAAATCCTGCAGCCGACAACGGGAGTGGGATCGGCCGTGACCGCGGCCAGAACCTCGCCGGCGCGGAGACGCTCAGCCGTATGGGCCTCATCCTCGAGGACGAGGTCGAGCAGAGCGCCGGTCTCCGCTGCGAATTGCGTGGCCACCGCGGGAAACCACGTGCTGACGCTGTCCGCATTCACGGCGACACGCACCGTATGAGGCCCGGTTTCCTGACCGGCCAATCCGGGCAGGTCATGGACGACTTCGCTTTCGAGCAATCGGACCTGCTCCATATGGGCGCACAGCTTGGCGCCGATCGCAGTGGGGCGGCAGGGCGTACCTCTCGTCAGCAGGATTGCCCCGACCCGCTCCTCCAGCCCTTTGACGCGCTGGGAGATCGCCGAAGGCGTGACACAGAGTGCCGCAGCCGCCTTCTCGAAACTGCCCTCGCGCACCACGGCGGCAAGGGCCGCGAGGGACAGGTAGTCCAGCATTAGCATTCCTAAATCAGATTAAGAAAATTGAGCTATACTACATCGTCGCCTCGACGCATCAAGGCGGCATGACCACCGCTCTTCTATCCGCCTTCGCCAAAGGCTTCGCTCTATCCGCCGGGCTGATCATCGCGATCGGCGCCCAGAACATGTTCGTCCTTCGTCAGGGCCTCAAGCGCGAGCATGTCTGGCCGATCGTCCTGTTCTGCGCGGCCGCCGACGCGGTGCTGATCGTGGCGGGGGTCAGTGGTTTGGGGAGCATGCTCGCCGTCGTGCCGGGACTATCGCTGGCTCTCGGGCTGGGAGGCGCGGCGTTCCTCAGCTGGTATGGCGCCTCGGCTCTCCGGCGGGCGGCCCATCCGTCAGCGCTCACCGTTGACCGGCAGGCCAGCATCAGCCTCGGCGCCGCCATCGCCGGAACCGCCGCCTTCACCTTCCTGAACCCTCATGTCTACATCGACACGGTGATGCTGATGGGCGCGGTCGGCGCGAGTCTCCCGCCGACGGAGCGTCTCCCCTTCATGGCTGGCGCCGTGATGGCCAGCTTTGCCTGGTTCGCGTCGCTGGGCTTTGGCGCCCGCTTCCTCGCCCCGCTCTTCTCGCGGCCTGGCGCATGGCGCGTCCTCGACCTCGCCATCGGCGTCATGATGCTGACGCTGGCAGCCAGTCTCGCCCGCAGCGCGCTCACGAATTGATGCCTGGGCTTCCTGTGGCCGACCTCTTCGGCGACAGGATCAGGTTGGACCATCCGCAAAAAGCCCCGCGTCGGGAGGACGCGGGGATTCTGGCCGCCTGCCTTTGAAGCTCGGGGAGCATGGTGGGCTGTCGGCGGCTCGGGAGGCCGCAGCGCCGTCCGCGCATCTAGCCGGAGATCCGTCTCGTCGCGGCTTCCGGGGTCGACTTCAGCGTGAGGGCCCAGAAGGCCAGTGTCGCGAGACTGATCAGCGCGCCCGCGGCGCACACGCCGGGCCAGCCCGCATGGGCATAGATGACGGTCGATGTCGAGGAACCGGCCGCGCTGCCGATCGAATAGAAGATCATATAAGCCGCCGTCAGGCGGTTCTGCGCATCGGGCCGCACCCGATAGATCATCGCCTGATTGGTGACATGGACGGCCTGAAGGCCGAAATCGATTACCAGCACCCCGACGATCAGCCACAGGATCGAATGCTGAAGCTGGGCTATCAGCAACCATGCCAGCAGCATCAGCGCGAGCGCGATCCCCGTTAGGCGTTGACCGTAGCCGCGATCGGTCCAGCGTCCCGCCCGCGTCGCCCCGAGCGCACCGGCGGCGCCCGCCAGACCGAAAAGACCGATCTCCGTATGGGACAGCGAGAAGGGCGGCGCGCTCAGCGGCAGGACGAGCGGGGCCAGCAAGGTCGTGATGTTGGCGAAGATCAGCATGGCGATGACCCCACGGATGCGCAGGGTGGGCTCCGTGACGATCAGGGTGACGAGCGACGCGATCAGACGCCCATAGGACAAGCCGGCGGGCTTGCGCTCCTGCCGCGGCAGCACTCTCCAGAGCAGCAGCACGATCGCCATCGTGAGAGCCGCAGAGACGAAATAGACCGTTCGCCAGCCGGACAGGTCGGTGAGAGACCCGGCAACGGTTCGCGCCAGCAGGATGCCGAGGACGATCCCGCTCGTGACCACGCCAACGATATGGCCGCGTTCCGACGGGCGCGCCAGGCTCGCGGCATAGGCGACCAGAGCCTGCGTCACGACGGCCAGAAGGCCCACCGCCGCCATCGAGGCGAGCAGCATCGCAGCCGAATGCGAGACACCGACACAGGCAAGAGCCAGCACGGACAGCAGGGACTGGCCGATGATCAGCTTGCGGCGATCGAGAAGATCCCCCAGCGGAACGAGCAGCAGCAGGCCGAGCCCATAACCCAACTGCGTGGCCCCGACGATCAGCCCGGCGACGCTGCGGGACAGATCGAGATCGTCGGCCATGACATCGAGCAGCGGGTGCGCGAAATAGGCGTTGGCAACGGCTAGCCCGCTCGCCGCGGCGAACAGCAAAATGGTGCGGCCATTCAGCGAAGGCATCTCGGGCGGCGCCTCCCCTGCGACCCGGTCCGCGGCCTGAACGGTCCCATCCCCGTTTGGAGGACGAACGCTCTCCTTCGCGGCGCTGGGCAGCGCCGCGTCCTGATCCAAATCCATTGCAGACCTCAGGTATCAGTTTTATGATGCAACCAAATCGGGCATAACGATATGAGTTTCATCATGCAACCAAAAAGAAGCGGATCGATCGCCCGCGGGTGGGGAACGGGCTGATGGTCGCTCGCAAGAGCCTCAAGGGGGATTACTGCCCCAGCGCGCGCTCCCTCGACGTGATCGGGGACTGGTGGTCGCTGCTGATCGTTCGCGATGCCTTCGACGGCATGACCCGCTTCAGCGAGTTTCAGAAAAGCCTCGGCATCGCCCGGAACATCCTGACCGATCGGCTGAAGACATTGGTCCAGAGCGGGATTCTCGACGCGGTTCCGCTGGGCGATGGCGGAACGCGCGTGGAATATCGCCTGACCGCCATGGGCAAGGACCTGTTCCCGGTCATGGTCGCGCTGCGCCAGTTCGGCGAGCGCCATCTCTTCGCGCCGGAGGAAAAGCATTCCCGCCTGGTCGAGCGCGAGACCGGCCAGCGCGTGAGCCTCGACGTGCGCACCGAGGACGGCCGCGCCATCGGGCCGGATCAGGCGGTGATCCTGAAGATCGAGGACGACTGACATGGAAAAGCCCCGCGTCGGGAGGACGCGGGGCTTCTGGCCGCTTGCCTTTGAAGCTTGGGGAGCGTGGCGGGCGGCCGGGGCTGTCGGCGGCTCGGGAGGAACCGCCGGCCGAACCGGAGCGGAGACAAGGGGGAGCGTTCCGCGCCGGCCGGATTTCGAAGGATCGGCGCGGCTCAGAAGGGCAGCAGGATATCCATCACCTGCTGGCCGTAGCGCGGCTGCTGGACATCGGTGATCTGGCCGCGGCCGCCATAGGCGATGCGGGCCTGGGCGATCTTGGTCGAATCGATGGTGTTGTCCGACTCGATGTCCTCCGGCCGGATGACGCCGGCGACGATCAGCTCGCGCACCTCGAAATTGACGCGGATCTCCTGCTTGCCCTCGATCACCAGGTTGCCGTTCGGCAGGTTCTGGGTGACCACCGCCGCGACATTGGTCGCCAGCGTCTCGGAACGGTTGATCGAGCCCGCGCCCTGGCTGGACGTGTCCGAATCGAGCTTGAGGAGCGAGTCGGCCTTGGCGCCGTCCGGCAGGAACTTGTCGAGCTTGTTCTCGAAGCCGAACGCGTTGGTCGCCCCGAAATCCTCGCCGTTCTTGCGCGAGCGTTGGGTCGTGTTGTTGAGCTGAGCCTTGTCGGTGACCTTGACCTTGACGGTGACGAGGTCGCCGACATTGCGGGCGCGCTGATCCTTGAAGAAGGCGCGCGAGCCGGTGCGCCAGAGCGAGTTCGGTGCGAAGGAGGCATGCTCCATCGCCGGCATCGGCATCTGGACGGGCTTGTAGCCCTTCGCGGCGGTCGGGTCCTCGACAGGCGAGAGTGTCGGGGCCTGCCCGACATTGGCGAGGCGGTCGCCGACGCCGCAGGCCCCGAGCGAGGCGGTCAGCAGCAAAAGGCCGGAGAGCTTGAGGATGCGGTTCGGGATCATGACGCTTTCCACGACGATACTCACTGGGCGCTGGCGATGCGGCCGATGGCCGGCTTGACCGAGACGCGGCCGGGGCCGGTGATGGTGCCCTGCAGCGTGCGCTTGGACTGGGGATTGGTGACGGAGACGACATCGCCCATCGCGCCGGACTCGTTCGTCCGGCCGCGCATGGTGATGAGCAGGCCCGGCCCCTCATAGACGATGGTGACGAGTTCGCCCTTGGCGACGATCTCCTCGCGTTGGACGTCGCCAGTGCGCAGCGGCACGCCGGCGAGCAAAGCCCGGCGCGCCACCTTGTCGATGGCGGCGCGGGAATCGCCGATCAGCTCGCTGCCCTGGCCGTCACGTGGGCGCCGCTCGACGATGACATCGTCCCGGCCCAGCGTCTCGCCGCGCGCGATCGCACGCTTGGGCACCACCACCTCGACCGTCTCGACGAGCTGGCCCAGGATGCGCAGCGGCTTCAGCCGCATGGCGGCGCTGCCGGGCACTGTGAGCCGCGCCTGGAGGCGCCGGCTGCGGGCATCGAAAGAGAGGTCGGACACGGCGATCTCGCCGGTCAGCTCCGGCTCGATCGCCACGGGCGGCGCGCCACCGTCGATCGCGAGCGCGAACATGCGGGCATCGACGCCGAAGCGCTCCTGCAGCCCGGCCTTCACCGCCGCTTCGATCTCGTTGGCGCCGATCCGCCGGGCGGCGCGGGTCACCACCACCTGAGCGAAACCCTGGCTCTCCAGCTCCGCCGCGTCCCGGATCACGCCCGCGGCACGGGCCGCCTCGACGATGCGGCCGACCTGGATCGTGCCGGTCTCGCCGAGCGCCGGCGCCCGGAAGGCGGCCATGCCGGCGAGATCGCCGGAAAGCCCCGAGATCAGGTCGCCATAGGTGACGAGGTCTCGAACGAGATTGAGCTCCGGCCGCAGGACGAGCCTGTGCGTGGGAACAGCGGCCACGGCCGGCGCCGGAGCAGCTTGCGTCGCGGCCGCCGAAGCGATGGCGACCGGAGCGGTCCCGCTCCGTGCGCGAGGCTGCTGCGCCAGCGCCGTGCCGGCGTCGAAGGCCGCGGCGGCGAGCAGCAATCCTGTGAGGGTGAGGCGGATCATGGTGCTGGCCCTCCCGATCAACCGCGGAACATCTGCGTCGTCGCCGACATCATCTGGTCGGCGGCGGTGATGACCTTGGAATTCATCTCGTAGGCGCGCTGGGCCGCGATCAGCGAGGAGAGCTCCGTGACCGCCTGAACATTCCCTTCTTCGAGGTAGTTCTGCTGCAGCGTGCCGAAGCCCTCCCCGCCGCCGAAGCCGTCGATCGGCTGGCCGGAGGCGGCCGTCTCGACGAACAAATTGTCGCCGATCGATTCGAGACCGACCTTGTTCACGAAGCGGGTGAGCTGGATCTGGCCGAGCTGCTGCGGCGCGGTCTGGCCCGGAATCGTCGCCTCGACGATGCCCTGGGCGTTGATGTTCACCGAGGCGGCGTTGTTCGGCACGGTGATGCCGGGCTCGACCAGGTAGCCGTCGCGGGTGACGAGCTGGCCCTGCGCATCGAGATCGAAGGAGCCATCGCGCGAATAGGTCGTCCGCCCGTCCGGCATGCGGATCTTGAAGAAGCCCTCGCCACGCAGCGCCAGATCGTAGGGCTTCTCGGTCGGGCTGATGTTGCCCTGCGTCATGACGCGGCCGGTCGAGACCGTCTTGACGCCCGAGCCGATGAAGGTGCCGGCCGGAACCTGCGTGTTCTGGTCCGAGCTGGCCGAGCCGGCGCGGCGGAAATTCTCGTAGAGCAGATCCTGGAAGTGAATCTGCTGGCGCTTGTAGCCGGTGGTCCGGACGTTGGCGATGTTGTTGGAGATGACCTGGACGTTCATCTCCTGGGCCATCATGCCGGTGGCGGCTGTCTGCATGGCGCGCATGGGAGGGGTTCCTTTCCGGCTCAGGCCTGCTGGTCAGCCAGGCGCGAGATCGCCTTGCTGCGCAGGTCGTCGGAGCGGCTGATCATGTTCGCGACGTTCTGGTAGGCGCGCTGCACCTCCATCAGCCGGGTGAGTTCGGTGACGGCCTTGACGTTCGAGCGCTCGATCGAGCCGGGCTCCAGCCGCGTGCCGGCCGGGACGGCCTGCGGCGGCGTCGGCGAGGAGAACAGGTTCGTCCCCTCGCTCACCAGCGCGGTCGGATTGGCGAAGCGGACCTGCCGGAGCTTGCCGCGCGTGCCCTGGTCGCTCGTCACCGTGCCGTCGGCGGCGATGCGCATGTCGAATTCGGTGTTGCCGAAGGTGATCGGCCCCGCCTCGCCCATCACGGTCTGGCCGGACTGCGTCACGAGCTGGCCCTGGCGATTGATCGTCAGCGAGCCGGCGCGGGTGTAGCGCTCGCCGCCGGCCGTCTGCACGACCAGGAAGTTGTCGCCTTTCAGCGCGACATCGAGCGGGTTGCCGGTGAACTCGGTCGCGCCCTGCGAAAGGTCGAGCGGCGTGCCCTTGTCGATGACATAGGACAGCGCCTGGTCGGCCGGCTTGAAGGCCTCGGCCTTGGCTTTCGGCATGACGAATTCGCTAAAGCGCGCGCTGCGCGCCTTGAATCCGCTCGTGCCGACATTCGCCATGTTGTTGGCGATGACGTCCAGCTCCCGCGACAGGGCGACCTGGCGCGAAAGGCCGATGAGAGAGGCGTTCTCCACGGCTTAACTCCCGATATGTCCCGCGGCGACCTCGACGCTCCCCAGCGCAGTCGCCACACCGGACACTCGGCAAGCGCCGTGCCAGCATGGTTAACTCAGGCAACATATTGATTTAAAACGTCTTTCTTGGCACCGCATCAATGCCGACACCCGGCACAACCGTTCGCAACGGCAAGAATGGCCCGGCAAAATCTGCCGCCCTTAACGGGACGTTAACCGTGATTGGAGATGGTGCGGGAGAGGTCGGCAGGACGCCGGCCGGACGGCCCGGGGCTGAAGCAGATGGCGAAGAAAGCCAAGACCGAAGACGAAGGCGCCTCGGGCCAGGAAGCGGCGAAAGGCGGCAAGAAGAAGCTCGTCATCGTCATTGCCGCCGTCGCCTTGCTGGCCGCCGCCGGCGGCGGAGGCTACTGGTTCCTGTTCAAGCGGCCCTCGGCAGAGCAGGCCGCAGAGGCGGCCGCCAAGGTCAAGAAGCCCGCCACCTTCCTCGAAATGAAGGACATGATGATCGGCATGTCGAATGGCGGCCAGCAGGACCGTCAGCCGATCATGAAGATCAAGGTCGTGCTCGAGATCGGCGACGCCAAGGTCTCCGAGGAGGTCAAGCCGCTGCTGCCGCGCGTCGAGGACGCCTTCCAGATCTTCATGCGCGAATTGCGCCCCTCCGACCTCGATGGCTCGGCCGGGATGTATCGGCTGAAGGAGGAGCTCCTGCGCCGGGTCAACATGACGGTCTACCCCGCCAAGGTGGACGCCGTTCTGTTCAAGGAATTGCTGGTGCAATGAGCGCCTCCAATCGCCCCGACGACCGCAACGAAGTGACGGCATCCCGATGAGCCTCGAACGCGACAATCCGGATAAGCCCCGCGACCAGCCGCTGACGCCCGAGACGATGGCGGCAGAGTGGTCGACGATGCCCGCCACCTTCGAGGAGGATGGCGAGCAGGAAGGCGGCACCGACCGCCTGATGTCGCAGGACGAAATCGACACGATGCTCGGTTTCTCCAGCGCCGAGGATAGCGCCTCGCGCAACGGCATCCAGGCGATCGTCGATTCCGGTTCGGTCGCCTATGAGCGCCTGCCGATGCTCGAGATCATCTTCGAGCGTCTCGTGCGCCTGCTCTCGACCAGCCTGCGCAACTTCTTCACCGACAATGTCGAGGTGACGCTGGAGAGCATTCGCTCGGTGCGCTTCGGCGACTACGTCAACTCGATCTCGCAGCCGGCGCTGCTCTCGGTGTTCAAGGCCGAGGAATGGGATAATTTCGGCCTCGTCACCATCGAGACCGCCCTCACCTATTCGGTGCTGGACACGATGTTCGGCGGCAAGCGCGGCCAGCCCGCCCCGCGCGTCGATGGCCGCCCCTTCACCTCGATCGAGATCCAGCTGATCCGCCGCGTCATCCAGCTCGTGCTTGGCGACGCCGAGGCCGCCTTCAAGCCGCTCTCGCCGGTGACCTTCACCATCGACCGGGTGGAGTCGAACCCGCGCTTCGTCTCGATCTCGCGGCCGGCCAATGCCGCGATCCGCGTCGAGCTGAAGTTCGACATGGAAGGCCGGGGCGGCTCGCTGCACATCCTCCTGCCCTATGCGACCATCGAGCCGATCCGTGAATTGCTGCTCGAAAGCTTCATGGGTGAGAAGCTCGGGCGCGATCCGATCTGGGAAAACCACCTCGCCACCGAGGTCTGGCAGGCCGATGTCGACGTCACCTGCGTGCTGCACGAAACCCGGATGCCGCTGAAGCGCGTGATGCAGCTCGAGATCGGCGACACGCTGATGTTCGACGCCCGCCCGGACTCGGCCGTGTCGCTGCGCTGCGGCGACTTCATGGTGACCGAGGGGCGCGTCGGCCGGGTCGACGGCAAGATCGCCGTGCAGGTCACAAGCCCGCTGCGGCGCTCCAAGACCACGCTCGCCGCCTTCGACAGTCTCGCCAGCCATCTCGGCGCCACCAACTGAGCAGGACAGCCATGACGATCAACCTCATCGCCGATGCGCTCGTCGCCAGCCTGCTCGTCGCCACCATCATCACCTGCTACATCCTGGCCAAGCGCATCGAGCGGCTGAAGGCGGACGAGGCCGGGATGCGCCAGACCGTCGGCGCGCTCGTCACCGCGACCGACAATGCCGAACGCGCCATCGCCGGCCTCAAGAACACGCTCGGCGACTGCGACCGCACGCTGGAGGAGCGCCTGCGCACCGCCGAGCGCTACGCCGCCGACCTCGCCGCGCAGGTCGAGGCCGGCCAGGCCGTCATGGAGCGCATCGGCCAGATCGTCAGCGCCGCCGCCCTCGTCGCGAAGCCGGTAGCCGAAGCGCAGCCGCCCGCCCC
>NZ_JACXWY010000032.1:0-35871 GCF_014764685.1 Allobosea spartocytisi | reverse complement strand
GCACCGAGCCCGGCCCCGGCCGCTCCTGCGCCGGCGACGCCTGCCCCGGCCGCGATCGTCGGCTCCGCGGTGCCGGCCTCCGCCGAACCCGCTTCCAGGCAAGAGCCGCGTGGCCTCGACCAGCTCTCCCGCATCGAGGAGAAGGCCGCCCGCATCGAGGAGAAGTTCGCCCGTTACGAGGCGGTGCTGACCCGCGCCGAGGCCTCGCTGGAGCGCAGTGCCCACAAGGTCGACGCTGCGGCCGGCACCATGGACTTCGCCGCGATCCGCGGCGAGATCGCCAATCTGCGCAGCCGCGTCGACGCGACGCCGCGTGCCGGCACCCTGTTCATGACCGCGATCGTCACCGCGGTGCTGACGGTCATCCTCACCATCCTCGTGCTGAAATTCGGCGTGCCCGGCCTGTTCGGAGGCCTGCTGCCGCGATGAGCGCCTTCCGCACCCTCGACGACGCCGAATTCGCCGGCAAGCGCGTCCTCGTCCGCGTCGATCTCAACGTCCCGATGGAGGACGGCGAGGTCAGCGACACCACCCGCATCGACCGCGTGCTGCCGACCATTCGCGAGATCGCCGACAAGGGCGGCAAGGTCATCCTGCTCGCCCATTTCGGCCGTCCCAAGGGCCGCGACGACAAGAACAGCCTGAAGCAGGTCGTGCCGGCGCTGGCGCATGCGCTCGGCCGGCCCGTCACCTTCGTCGAGGACTGCATCGGCGACGACGTCGCCAAGGCCGTGACGGCTGCAAAGAACGGCGACGTTCTGCTGCTGGAGAACACCCGCTTCCACGCAGGCGACGAGAAGAACGATCCGGACTTCGTGAGGGCGCTCGCCGCCAATGGCGACCTTTATGTCAACGACGCCTTCTCGGCCGCGCACCGGGCGCACGCCTCGACCGAGGGCCTCGCCCATGCCCTGCCGGCCTATGCCGGCCGCACCATGCAGGCCGAGCTGGAGGCGCTCTCCGCCGGTCTCGACAACCCCGCCCGCCCGGTGATGGCCATCGTCGGCGGCGCCAAGGTCTCGACCAAGCTCGATCTGCTCGGCAATCTCGTGAAGAAGGTCGACGCCCTCGTCATCGGCGGCGGCATGGCCAACACCTTCCTCGCCGCCCGCGGCGTCAATGTCGGCAAATCGCTCTGCGAGCACGATCTCGCCGGCACCGCCCGCGAGATCGAGGAGAAGGCCAAGGCCGCAGGCTGCGAGATCCTGCTGCCGGTCGATGCGCTGGTGGCCCGCGAGTTCAAGGCCCATCCGGGCTATCGCGTCGTGCCGGTCGACGGGGTCGAGGCCGACGAGATGATCCTCGATGCCGGCCCGCTCTCCATCGCCGAGGTCGTGCTGCGGCTCGGCAAGGTGAAGACGCTGGTCTGGAACGGGCCCTTCGGCGCCTTCGAATTGCCGCCCTTCGATACCGCGACCGTCGCTGTCGCCAAGGCCGTCGCCAAGCGGGTCGCGGCCGGCGAGCTGGTTGCCGTTGCCGGCGGCGGCGACACCGTCTCGGCGATGAACCATGCCGGCGTCGCCGACGAGCTGACCTATGTCTCGACGGCGGGCGGCGCCTTCCTCGAATGGATGGAAGGCAAGCCCCTGCCGGGCGTCGAGGCGCTTCGGAAGGCCTGATTCCGGCTGTTTTTCAGGGGCCGCCCGGCAACGGGCGGCCCTTCGCATTTTCAGCACGTCGCCGCTTTGGCTTTGCGCGAGCGGCGCTTACGCACTAAATCCAACCATCATACCGATTTAGCCAAAGGGGAGTGCCATCGTGGCCCGTATCACGCTTCGCCAGTTGCTCGACCATGCCGCCGAGAACGACTACGGCGTGCCCGCCTTCAACATCAACAACATGGAGCAGGCGCTGGCGATCATGGCGGCAGCGGACGCCACCGACGCGCCGGTGATCATCCAGGCCTCGCGCGGCGCGCGCTCTTACGCCAACGACATCATGCTCAAGCACATGATGGACGCCGTCACCGAGATCTATCCGCATATCCCGGTCTGCGTGCATCTCGACCACGGCAACGAGCCGGCGACCTGCATGACCGCGATCCAGGCCGGCTTCACCTCGGTGATGATGGACGGCTCGCTCAAGGCCGACGGCAAGACCCCGGGCGACTGGGACTACAATGTCGGCGTCACCAGGACCGTCACCGACATGGCCCATCTCGGCGGCATCTCGGTCGAGGGCGAGCTCGGCGTGCTCGGCTCGCTGGAATCCGGCGAGGGCGAGAAGGAGGACGGCCACGGCTTCGAGGGCAAGCTCAGCCACGACCAGCTCCTGACCAACCCCGACGAGGCGGTGAAGTTCGTCGCCGAAACCAAGGTCGATGCGCTCGCCATCGCCATGGGCACCTCGCACGGCGCCTACAAGTTCACCCGCAAGCCCGACGGCGCGATCCTCGCGATGAACGTCATCGAGGAGATCCACAAGAAGCTGCCGAACATGCATCTCGTCATGCATGGCTCGTCCAGCGTTCCGCAGGACCTCCAGGACATCATCAACCAGTATGGCGGCAAGATGCCCCAGACCTGGGGCGTGCCGGTCGAGGAGATCCAGCGCGGCATCAAGCACGGCGTGCGCAAGATCAACATCGACACCGACAACCGCATGGCGATGACCGGCCAGATCCGCAAGATCCTGTCGGAGAACCCCGGCGAGTTCGATCCGCGCAAGTATCTGAAGCCCGCCATGGAGGCGATGACCGCGCTCTGCAAGAAGCGGCTGGAGGAGTTCAACACCGCCGGCCAGGCTTCCAAGATCAAGCGCGTGATCACGCTGGCCGAGATGGCCAAGCGCTACGCCAAGGGCGAGCTCGACCCGACCTTCGGCGCGAAGAAGGCGGCGTGAAAGACGGTTTCGGGCGGGTGGAGCATCGCTTCACCCGCAAGGCCTCCATCCCATGAAGAAAGTTCTGTTCGTCTGCAGCCGGAATCGGTTGCGCAGCCCCACGGCCGAACAGATCTTCTCTGAGAGGCGTGACCTTGAGGTCGCGTCCGCCGGCACGAACCACGATGCGGACGTGCCGTTGACAAGCGATCTCGTTGCCTGGGCCGACCTGATCTTCGTGATGGAGCGCGAGCAGCGCGCCAAGCTGCAGCGGCGTTTCGGCAAATATCTGAAATCGGCGCGGGTGATCTGCCTCGACATTCCCGACAACTACGCGTTCATGGACCCAGCCCTCGTCCACCTGCTCGAAGCCAAGGTCGGGCGGTTTCTGCCCTGACGACCGCGCTCGTCGTACGTCGCGCTCGCTGCAGCCATGCCGGGAGCGCCCTTTCCGCGCGGTGCGATTTCTGATCCAAGGGCAGCGCTGTCCCTGCCCCGCTGGTCCCCGCAACCCCATGTCGATCGTCTTCTCCGCCCTCGTTGCGGTCTTCGTCGGCTTCGCCGCCTCGGTCGCGGTCATTCTTTCGGCCGCGCAGGCGCTCGGCGCCACGCCCGAGCAGACCGTTTCCATGGTCGCCGCCCTCGCCATCGGCACCGGCCTGCCCAGCATCTGGCTGTCCTGGCGCTACCGCATGCCGATGATCTGCGCCTGGTCGACGCCGGGTGCGGCGTTGATCGCAGCCGCCAGCGGCTTCGACATGGCCTCGGCCGTCGGCGCCTTCCTCGTCGCCGCCGTGCTGATGATGCTGACCGCCGCCTTCCGCCCGCTCGGCCGGCTGATCGAGCGCATCCCGATGCCAATCGCCTCGGCGATGCTGGCCGGCGTGATCTTCCGTTTCGTCGTCGCCGTCTTCGATGAAATGCGGATATCGCCGCTGCTCGTGCTGCCCCTGCTCGCGATCTTCTTCGTCGCGCGGCTTCTCAACCCGTTCCTGGGCGTCGTCGCGGCGCTGGTCGCTGGCGTCGTCATCAGCTTCCTGGGCGGGCTCGCCCACTGGCCGGCCGGCGGGATCGCGCTCACCAGCCTCGAATTCGTCACGCCGCGCTTCGATATTGGCGCCATGCTCGGTATCGGCGTCCCGCTCTATCTCGTCACCATGGCAGCCCAGAACCTGCCGGGCTTCGCCGTGCTGCGCGCCGCCGGCTACAATCCCCCGACGGCGCCGGCCCTGTTCGCCACCGGGCTCGTCTCGCTGCTGACCGCACCCTTCGGCGCGCATATGTCCAACATGGCGGCGATATCAGCCTCGATCTGCACCGGCAGCGACACCCATCCCGATCCGAAGCAGCGCTGGAAGGCGGGCGTGATCTACGGCTTTTCCTATCTCGTCATCGCCGGCTGCACCGGCCTGTTGATCGCGCTCCTGCTGGCGCTGCCGAAGGCGCTGATCGTCGCCGTGGCGGGCTTGGGCCTCGCCGGCTCCTTCACCGGCGCGCTTGCGCAATCGATGTCGTCGGACCGGGAGCGCTTCGCCGCGGCGATCGCATTCTGCGTCGCGGCGTCGAGTCTTTCGCTTTTCGGCATCGGCTCGGCCTTCTGGAGCCTCGTTGCCGGGCTTGCGGTCTTGACATTGGACTTCGCTGCGGGCCGTTTGCGCAGCCGATCATGACAACACATCCTTCCCCCACTCGCCTGATGCTCGTCACCCCGCCGGTCGAGGACGCCGACGCCATGGCCTTCCGCCTGATGCAGGCGATGGCCGGCGGCGATGTCGCGGCCATCCTGCTCCGGCTGACGCCCGGCGACGACCGCAGCCGCATCGAGCGCGTCAAGCGCCTCGCCGGCCCGGTGCAAGGCAACAGCGTCGCCCTCATCGTCGAGGACAACTCGCTGGTCGCCGCGCGCGGCGGCGCCGACGGCGTGCATATCACCGGCGGCCCGCAGGCGATCGCGGAGGCGCGCGCCAGCCTCAAGACCGAGCGCATCATCGGCGTCGGCGGCCTCAGGGCGCGCCATGACGCCATGGATGCCGGCGAGGCCGGCGTCGACTACGTCATGTTCGGCGAGCCGCGGCCGGACGGCAGCATGCCGCCCCTGCCGGCGGTGGTCGAGCGCGCCGGCTGGTGGGCCGAGATCTTCGAGACGCCCTGCGTCGCCTATGCGCCGGATGCCGACTCGATCGAACCGCTGATCGAAACCGGGGCCGAATTCGTGGCGCTCGGCGCCTGGGCCTTTGCCGAGGGGCAGGACATCCGCGCCCTGGTCGAGGCCGCCAATGCCGCCATGTCCGCCTGCGCGGCGCGGAAGGCCGCCCGATGAATCGAGCGGGCTGCGCGATCCTGCTGGCAGCCTCGCTCGGCGCCGCGGGCACGACGAGCGCCGCCGGCGCGCCGTTCGAGGACCTCGCCTATGGCGCCTATCAGGCCGGCCACTACCGGCGCGCCCAGACCGAGGCGCTGAAGCGCGTCGAGGCCGACCACAACGACGCCGCCGCGATGACGCTGCTGGGCGAGATCTACCGCCAGGGCCTCGGCGTGGCACCCGACCAGAAGGCGGCCACCGAATGGTACCAGCAGGCGGATGCGCGCGGCGACATCAACGCCACCTTCGCGCTGGCGACCGAATTGCTCGACCCGAACAGCGGCAAGCCCGATCCCGTCCGCGCCGGGCAATTGCTGGAGAAGGCCGCCGCCGCCGGCCACCCGCTGGCCAACTACAACCTCGCCCTCGCGCTGCTGGCGACGGGCCGCGAGGCTGACGACAAGCGCGCCGTCGCCTGCCTTCAGGTCGCCGCGAAGGCCCAGATCGGCGATGCGATGCATGCGCTCGGCGTCCTTGCCAGGCAGGGCCGCGGCCTGCCGCAATCCGGGGAGGTCGCGGCTAACTGGCTGAAGAAGGCCGCCGCCGCCGGCAATGTGCCGGGCGAGGTCGAATACGCCATCATGCTGTTCAACGGCACCGGCGTACCGAAGGACGAAGCCGCCGCGGCGAAACTTTTCCTGCACGCCGCCTATCAGGGCAACGCCATCGCCCAGAACCGCCTTGCCAAGCTCTATCAGTTCGGCCTCGGCATACCGCCCGACACGATCGAGGCCGCCGCCTGGCATCTCGCCGCCCGCTCGCAGGGGCTCGACGACGCGGCCCTGGACGAGCTGTTCGACCGTCTCAATCCCGAGCAGAAGGGCCGCGCCGCCGGCATGGCCGCCTCCCGCATCAGCAGCTTCGTCTTGACGGCGCCCTAAGAGCCGCGCAAGTGACGGCACGCTATTTTCGCCGCGCGCTACGCTGCCGCAGGCTCACCGTGCCGTGACGGCGCGCAAGAGGTTCAGATGATTCGTTCTCCGTTGATGACCGTGATGACCGACGCCGTGATGAAGGCGTCCCGTTCGCTGAAGCGCGATTTCGGCGAGGTCGAGAATCTGCAGGTGCTCGCCAAGGGACCGGGCGACTTCGTCTCCAAGGCGGATCACAAGGCCGAACAGATCCTGCGCGAGTCGCTGGAGAAGGCCCGTCCCGGCTACGGCTTCGTCATGGAGGAGAGCGGCGTCGTCCACGGCACCGACGAGAGCAACCGCTGGCATATCGACCCGCTCGACGGCACCCACAACTTCCTGCGCGGCATCCCGCACTGGAACATCTCGGTCGCGCTGGAGCGCGACAACCAGTTCATCGCCGGCATCGTCTACGACGCGGCCAAGGACGAGCTGTTCATGGCCGAGAAGGGCAAGGGCGCCTATGTCAACAACCGCCGCCTGCGCGTCTCCGGCCTCCGCGAGCCGACGGAAATGCTGGTCGGCACGGGCATTCCGCATATCGGCAAGGGCGGGCACGGCCAGTTCCTGCGCGAACTTGCGGCCGTGATGCCGCGCTTCGCCAATGTCCGGCGCCTCGGCTCGGCCGCGCTCGACATCGCTTATGTCGCCGCAGGCCGCCTCGACGGCTATTGGGAGCGCGGGCTCAACACCTGGGATTTCGCGGCCGGCAGCGTGCTGATCCGCGAGGCCGGCGGCACCTTCGGCACGCTCGACGGCAAGCAGGTGACCAGCGCGAAGGACGTCATCTGCGGCAACGAAGCCTGTGAACAGGCGCTGCGCGCGGCCCTCAAGACGGCCGGCTGACATAGAACCTTGATCTTTCAGGCTTGATCCTGTCCGTAGGGGAGGCGACAGTTCCCTGCGAGCAGGATCCGACCGGGTTGAACCAGCCTGGTCGGGGAATCGCGCGCTCTGCGATCCGAGGCGAACGGAAGACGAAGCATGGCGAACGAGGATCTGGCGGCCGAAGAGATCACGGTCGCACCCCCGCGAGACGACACCCGCTTCTCCCGGCCTCTCCGCTATGTCGTCCGCGCGCTGGTCTTCCTCGCGCTGATCGGCTTCCTCGGCTACATCCTGCAAGCCGGGCTGGCCAAGGCCTTCATGACCAATCCGGGGCTGAACGGCCTCATCCTCGGCGCGCTGCTCGTCGGCGTGCTGGTCGCGCTGCGCGAGCTCTGGCGGCTGCACAGCGAGGCGCGCGCCGCCACCCGCCTCGCCGCGGCGCCGCGCCATGCCGAAATCCGCCGCGGCGAGGTCATCGCGCCGCTCGGCTCCGTGCTGCCGGCGCTGGACGAGGCCAGCCTCGCACCGGCCCAGGCCGTCTCCATCGTCGAATCGGTCTCCGTCCGGCTCGATGACGGGCGCGAGGTGCTGCGCTATCTCGCCGGCCTGCTCGTCTTCCTCGGCCTGCTCGGCACCTTCTGGGGCCTGCTCGAGACGGTCGGCTCGGTCGGCTCGGTCATCAATTCGCTGCGCACCGGGGCGGAAGCCGGCGTGCTCTTCGACGATCTCAAGGCCGGGCTCTCGGCGCCGCTCGCGGGCATGGGCCTGTCCTTCTCGTCCTCGCTCTTCGGCATCGCCGGCTCGCTGATTCTCGGCTTTCTCGACCTGCAGGTCGCGCAGGCGCAGCGCCGCTTCCGCAACGAGATCGAAAGCTGGCTCGGCACGCGCACCGCCTTGCCGGGCGTGACCCCGCTCCTGCCGACCGGCAACCCGCTGGCCGACCGCTTCGACAAGCTGAGCGCGGCGATGGCCGACGGCGCCGCCAACAACCGGGCGGCGACGCAGGCGCTCGCCAATCTCGCCGAAGGCATCCAGGGCCTCGTCCAGCACATGCGTTCCGAGCAGCAGATGATCCGCGACTGGGTCGAGGCGCAGGCCACCCGCGAGAAGGACATGAAGCGGCTCATCGAACGCCTCACCGCCGACCACATCACGGAGCCATGATCCGCCCCGCAACCGCAGCAGGAAACTGACGATGGCCCTTTCCCGCGCCCACCGCCGCGAGGACGTGAATTTCTGGCCCGGCTTCGTCGACGCGCTCTCGACGATGCTGATCGGCATCGTCTTCCTGCTCACCGTCTTCGTGCTCGGCCAGTTCTTCCTCTCGCAGGAGCTGACCGGCAAGGACACGGCTCTGGAGCGGCTCAACAAGCAGATCTCCGAGCTCACCGACCTGCTCGCTCTGGAGCGCTCCTCCAACCGGCAGGCACAGGAGAGCCTGCAGCTCATGCAGTCGACGCTCGCCCAGACGCAGGGCGAGCGCAGCCGCCTGCAGGGCCTGCTCGACACGCAGCAGAACGGCAATGCCGGCGCCCAGTTCGCCGAGACGCAGAAGGCGCTGGAGAACGAGAAGCAGCTCTCCGCCCGTGCCCAGGCCTCGGTCGACCTCGTCAACCAGCAGATCGCCGCGATGCGCCGCCAGCTCGCGGCGCTGGAGGAGGCGCTCGCCGCCTCCGAGGCCAAGGACAGGGATTCGCAGACCCGCATCGCCGATCTCGGCTCGCGCCTCAACGTGGCGCTGGCCCAGCGCGTGCAGGAGCTGGCGCGCTATCGCTCCGATTTCTTCGGGCGGCTGCGGCAGGTGCTCGGCACGCGGCCGGACATCCGCACCGTCGGCGACCGCTTCGTCTTCCAGTCCGAGATCTTCTTCGATGCCGGCCAGGCGGTGCTGAAGCCGGAGGGCCAGGCCGAGCTCGACAAATTCGCCACGGTCCTGCTCGACCTCGCCCGCGAGATGCCGCCGGACCTGCCCTGGATCCTGCGCGTCGACGGGCACACCGACAACCGCCCGATCAAGACGGCGCAATTCCCGTCGAACTGGTATCTCTCCGCGGCCCGCGCCATCGCGGTGGTGGAGTATCTGATGTCGCGCGGCCTGCCCAATGACCGCGTCGCGGCGACCGGCTTCGGCGAATACCAGCCGCTCGACCTCGCCAATACCGACGAGGCCCATCGCCGCAACCGGCGCATCGAGTTCAAGATCACGGAGCGCTGAGGCCATGTCCCGCAGGCTTGCGGCCGCGCGGCCGCTGCTCGCCATCCTTGCGCTGCTGGGGGCCTATCCTGCATCGGCCGAGCCACGGACCTCGCCGGCCGAGGAATGCGCGCTCTGTCACGGTCTCGACGGCATCGCCCGCAGCGCCGACGTACCGCATCTCGCCGCCCAGAACGAACTCTACATGTACAACCAGATGCTGGCCTTCCGCTCCGGCAAGCGCCCGCACAAGGAGATGCGCTACATGGCCCGCTCGATCTCCCTGGCCGAGGCTCAGGCGCTTTCGGCCTATTACGCCTCGCTGCCGCGCTGAGGGCTGGCCTCAGGCCGCCTCCAGCCCGAACTGCAACGCCGCCAGCCTCGCATAGAGCCCGCCGCGCGCCTTGAGCTCGGCGTGGGTGCCCTGCTCGACGATGCGTCCTTCCTCCATCACGAGGATGCGGTCGGCCGAGAGGATGGTCGCGAGGCGATGCGCGACGACCAGCGTCGTGCGCCCCAGCATCAACCGGTCGAGCGCATCCTGCACAGCCCGCTCGCTTTCGGAATCGAGCGCGCTCGTCGCCTCGTCGAGCAGCAGGATCGGCGCGTCCTTCAGCACCGCCCGCGCAATCGCGAGCCGCTGGCGCTGCCCGCCCGAGAGCGTCACCCCGCGCTCGCCGACGATGGTGTCGTAGCCCTGCGGCAGGGCCCGGATGAAGCCGTCCGCCGCCGCGAGCCGCGCCGCCTCCTCGACCTCGGCCTGCGTGGCATCAGGGCGGCCATAGGCGATATTGTCCCGAACCGAGACACCGAAGACGGTCGGCTCCTGCGGCACCAGCGCGAAACGCTGCCGCCAGACCTCCGGATCGGCTTCGGGCCCGGCCACGCCATCCACCACGACGCGCCCGCCCTGCGGATCGTAGAAGCGCAACGCCAGTTGCAGCACCGTGCTCTTGCCCGCGCCGGACGGGCCGACCAGCGCAATGCGCTCGCCCGGCCGGATCGAGAAGCTGAGATGATGGAGCGCCGAGGCGTCCCGCCCGGGATAGCTGAACGAAACATCTTCGAAGGCGAGCTCGCCGAGCGAAGCCTCGGGCATCGGCTTAGGCATCGGCGGCGCGGCAATGGCAGGCTTCATCGCCAGGATTTCGCCAAGCCGGCCGGAGGCGCCCGCCGCGGCGCTGATATCGCCATAGACCTCCGAGAGCTGGCCGAGCGAGCTCGCCGCCAGCACTGCATAAAGGATGAACTGCGACAGCCGTCCGCCGGTCATGCGCCCGTCGAACACCTCGGTCGCGCCGACCCAGAGCACGCAGACGACGCTGGCCGAGACCAGGAAGATCGCCACGCCCGACAGCAGCGCCCGCGAGGCGGTCGCCTCCCGCGAGGCACCATAGGCCCCGTCGGAAGCGGCCTCGAAGCGGGCCGATGTCTGCGCAGCCGCGCCGAAGGATTGCATGGTGCGGATGGCGCCGACCGCCTCCGCCGCGAAGGCGGAAGCCTCGGCCAGCCGGTCCTGCGCCATCCGGGCGCGGTGCCTGACCGAGCGCCCCGACATCACCAGCGGGATGACGATCAGCGGGATCACGCCGATGACGATGGCCGAGAGCCGCGGGCTCGTCGCCACCATCAGCCCGAGCGCGCCCAGCGCCATGATGGCGTTGCGCAGAGCGATCGAGGCCGTCGAGGCGAAGGTGGACTTGATCTGCGTCGTGTCGGCGGTGAGCCTCGAGACGAGGTCGCCCGCCTTGCTCGAATCGAAGAAGGCAGGTTCCAGCCGTGTCAGATGCCGGAAGACGTCGGCGCGCAGCGAGGCGACGATGCGCTCGCCCACCGTCATCACCAGATAGAATCGCGCCGAGCTCGCCAGCGCCAGCACGGCGACGACGCCGATCAGCAGGATGAAATAGCTGTTGGCGAGCTGCTGCTCCCCGCCGGCAAAGCCGACATCGATGACGCGCCGGACCGCGACGGGCAGGATCAGCGTCGCCAGCGAGGCCACGATGAGCGCGACCAGAGCCGCGGCGATGCGCCGCTTCTGCGCCCGCGCATAGGGCCAGAAGGTCGCCAGCGAACGGAAATCCGGCCGCGCCTTGTCGTCTTTCCCGTCAGCTTCGGCCACGCGCCGGAACTCCTGCTGCAATCGCGCGCTTCGCGCGCCCTGGAACGATAGCAATCTTCAACACCGGACAAAGCCGATCGGGCAAGCCTTGGCAAATGTCGCAACGCCGCAGGCGTGGTTCGGCACCGTCAAACTTGCGCTGCGCCTGCGTCTGCGATATGTGCTCGCGACTTCACGACAGGCTCATCCGAATTCTTTCGACGGGCCGGGCAGGTCCGCCTGCTTGTCGACACGCCCGTTTTTGTAAGCTTCGAGGATTTCGTCATGGCCAAGGCCGGCATCCACCCCGACTACCACACCATCAAGGTCGTCATGACCGATGGCAGCGAGTATGCGACGCGCTCGACCTACGGCAAGGAAGGCGACACGCTGAACCTTGACATCGACCCGAAGACCCACCCGGCCTGGACCGGCGGCACGCAGCATATGCTGGACCGCGGCGGCCGTGTCTCGCGCTTCAACTCGCGCTTCGCTGGCCTCGGCACGATCGGCAAGAAGTAAGTCGAAGCGGTCGCAAGGCCGCTTCCTCCGAAAATGCAAAAACCCGGCCTCGCGGCCGGGTTTTTTGTTTCGGAAGCCTGCCCTGTCATGCTCGGGTCAAGCCCGAGCATGACAGGGCAGGCCTCTAGCTCTCACCCCCGCAGCTCAAGCCGCGCCTGCAGGCTGGCGAGCTGGTCCTGCACCGGATTCGCGGTCTCCGGCAGCGGGGCATGGCCCGACATCTGCTCCTCGAGATGGCGGATGCGCGCCTGAAGGCGGACCGAATGGTCCATCAATTGGCGCAGCCGCTCGGGCAGCCGGGCGACGATATGCTCGGCCGGCGGGATCATCGGATCGCCGATCTTGACCTTGCTGTGCTCGGCCCGCGCCTGCTCGGCCGTCATCTCGCCCTCCGCGACGGCTCGCTGCACCAGTAGCCAGGAAGCGATCTGCATCAGCCGCGTCGTCAGGCGCATACTCTCGGTGGCATAGGTCAGCGCGACCTCGCGCGGCAGCGCCGCCGATTCCTTGCGGCCCTCGCCATCGAGATAGGCCGCGGTCTGCTCGACCAGCCCCATGCCCTCGCGGAACAGGATCATGAAGGCATCGGATCGAACGAAGCCGCGCGCGAAGGAGATCGTTCCTTCCCGGGGCAGCAGTTCGAGCAACTGGGCGTCGTTCATACGGTGTCTCCCATCGGCACAATCGCGTGCGCCTCTGGAACGCAACGCGGATCATGCCCACGACACCGCAAGGATAGCGCCGTTAACGATGACCGGCCCCGGTAAGATGTCATTAACCTTAATGGAGGTAGACATCCATGGCGGCAACAAGGCAGCCCGCCCCGGTACCCCGGATGCCCCCCCGGATAAAAAAAGAGCCGCCAAAGGCGGCTCGTGAAGGTCAACAGGGAGGCGTCAAACAGAGTAGGCAGGAGCCACTCACATCCAGACAAACTGGATGATGCGATTCATACTTTGGAATCATTAATGATCCCTTAATGGCGCCCTGCGCGCCCGATTTTCAGGCCGGCCGGCGGAAGAAGGCGTCCGCCGCCGCGCGCGACGCGCTCTTGCTCGCCCGCGCCTCGGTCAGCCGCTCGATTTCGGCCTTCAGCGCGGCGATCCGCTCCTCCAACTCGCCCAGCGACAGGGTCGACAGATCCTGCCCGATCTCATGGACGCGCTTCGGCTTCGGGCGATCATCCTCCGGGAATAACGACATGGCGGCCTCGCATCTCACCAAACTCGAAGGGGTAGGCTAAACAACTCTGACCCATGCCGCCAAGCTGCGCCGCAACATGCCGGGGGCAGCGGCCCGAAAACCAAATGCGGTTTTCGGGAAAAGCCGACGTAAAAACAAAGACCTATCGTCTCGGATCGAATACACCGTTCAACCCGATGCCATAGCAGGAGAGCCTCATGAACACCGCTTCGAGCATCGTTCCCCGGAGCATGATCGCGATCGGCATGGAGGCCCCCGGCGGCCCCGACGTGCTGAAACCGCAGACGCGCCCCGTCCCGCAGCCGGCTGCCGGCGAGATCCTCGTCGCGGTCGCGGCAGCCGGGGTCAACCGGCCCGACGTGCTACAGAGGCAGGGCGGCTACAACCCGCCGCCCGGCGCTTCCGACATCCCGGGCCTCGAGATCGCCGGCACGGTCGTCGCGCTCGGCGAGGGCGCGACGCGCTTCGCGCTCGGCGACCAGGTTTGCGGCCTCGTTGCCGGCGGCGGCTATGCGCAATACGCCGTCGTCCACGAGAGCAATGCCCTGCCCGTGCCGACGGGGCTTTCTCTGATCGAGGCGGGCGCCGTCCCCGAGACCTATTTCACCGTCTGGACCAATGTCTTCCAGCGCGGGCGCCTGCAGGCGGGCGAGAGCTTCCTCGTCCATGGCGGCTCGTCGGGCATCGGCACCACGGCGATCCAGCTCGCCAAGGCCTTCGGCGCGACCGTGCTGGCGACCGCAGGTTCGGACGAGAAGTGCCAGGCCTGTCGCGAGCTCGGCGCCGACCACGCCATCAACTACCGCACGGAGGATTTCGTCGCGGCGACGAAGGCAGCTACCGCCGGGCGCGGCGTGAACCTGACCCTCGACATGGTCGGCGGGGACTATATCGACCGCAATTACGAGGCCGCCGCCGATCAGGGCCGCATCGTCCAGATCGCCTTCCTCAACGGGCCGAAAGCGACGGTCAATTTCAGCCGGCTGATGCTGAAGCGTCTGACCCATACCGGCTCGACGCTGCGGCCCCGCACCGTCGCCGAGAAGGCCGCCATCGCAGCGGAATTGCAGGAGAAGGTCTGGCCGCTGCTGGACGCCGGACGCTGCAAGCCGCTGATCAGCGCGACCTTCCCGCTGGCGGAAGCGGCGCAGGCGCACCGTCTGATGGAATCGAGCGCCCATATCGGCAAGATCGTGCTGACGATATGAACGTCACTTTCCATGGACACCTGCCACGCGCTCGCCTATAAGGCGCGCCATCCTGCTCATCGTCGATGATTTGGATGGCCGGCCGAGGAGGCCGGTCGGCGCATGAGAGCTATTGTCCGCGACCCTGCCCTGCCGAGCCTGAGACGGCGCCAGGGCAATTCAGGAGACGCCCCCCGTGTCACAACCCCCGCTGATGCCCAAGGCCACTGCGGTCTGGCTGGTCGAGAACACCTCGCTGACCTTCGAGCAGATCGCCGAGTTCTGCAAGCTGCACCCGCTCGAGGTCCGCGGCATTGCCGATGGCGAAGTGGCGGCGGGCATCAAGGGCCTCGACCCGATCACCTCCGGCCAGCTCACCCGCGAGGAGCTCGAGCGCGCCGCCGCGAACCCGAACCACCATCTGCGCCTCGCCGAGCGCAAGGTGAAGGTGCCGGAGATCAAGCGCACCAAGGGCCCGCGCTACACCCCGGTCTCGAAGCGCCAGGACCGTCCGAACGCCATTCTCTGGCTGCTGCGCAACCATCCCGAGCTCAAGGACGCGCAGATCATCCGCCTGATCGGCACCACCAAGTCGACCATCGCGCAGATCCGCGACCGGACGCATTGGAACGCCCAGCAGCTCAATCCGATCGACCCGGTCAGCCTCGGCCTATGCTCGCAGATCGACCTGGACTTCGAGGTCGCCCGCGCCGCCAAGGACCGCCCGGCCGCGCTGGCCGAAGCCGGCTCGACCCTGCTCTCGGTCGAGGAAGCGACCGCTCCGGAGCCCGTGCGGACGGAGACCCAGCCCTTCGCCGACATGAGCCGGCCGAAGCGCGAGGAAGAAGCCGCGATCGACGTCGATTCCGTCTTCGCCAAGCTGAAGCAGATCAAGCGCCCGGCCGACGAGGACGACGAGGACTGAGGCTCGACCGATGCGTGACCGAGCCGCTCCCCCAGGGACGGCTCGGTGATTATGCCACGCGCCGCTGGCGTTCACGCTCCGGAGTGGATATCGCGGCGCTCCGGAAGCGTTCCGTCTGCCGCGTCAGGGTTTCCGCGGTCGCCACCATGCCGTGCCCGGCAGCGCTGGTACGGGCAGCGGCGAGCGCGCCGTCTTGTGTCAGGGCACCCATCTGCGCCAGCGTCTGCTCGATCGCGCCCACCGCCCGGGTCTGCTCCCGTGTGGAGTCGCTGATTTCCTCGAAGACCCGCGCCACCGTAGCCGCGTCGCCCGAGACGAGGTTCAGGCTTTGCCCAACCTCGCGCACCAATCTCACGCCTTCATCGACCTGCGTCTTGGTCTCGTCGATCAGCAGCCGGACATCCCGTGCCGCATCGGCCGATTGCTGAGCCAGCCGCCGGACCTCGGTGGCGACCACGGCGAAACCGCGCCCGCCCTCGCCGGCGCGTGCCGCCTCGACCGAGGCGTTGAGCGCAAGCAGATTGGTCTGGAAGGCAAGACCGTCCATCACCTCGACGATATCGACGATCCGCCTTGCCTGATCGTCGATCCTGTCGATCGCCGCCACGGCGCTGCCGGCAACGGCCGCGCCTGCATCGGCGCTGTCGGCCGTGCTGCGGGCCTTGCTGGCGGCTGAGGAAACCTTCTCCGCCGTCGCCCGGATCGTCGCGGCAATTCCCTCGATCGCGGTGGACGTGTCTTCCAGAGCCGCGGCCTGACTTTCGCCGCGTTGCGACAGGTCGTCCGTCGCCGACAGGATCGCATCGGCGGCCTGACGCGTATCGGAAGCGCTCTGCGTGACATCAGCCAGCAGGCTGCCCAGCGCCTCGGCCGAGCGGTTGAAATTCACCGCGACCCCGGCCAGCCGCCCCTCGAACCCGGTCGCCATCCGCGCCGTCAGATCGCCCGCCGCCAGCGCCGCCAGCGCCCGGTCCGTCTCGTCGAGAAAGCCTTCGCAGACGCCGGCGAGTTCGTCGACGCCCTGCACGAGCGAGCTCAGCCGGCCGAGATCTGAGGCTTGCGTCGTCCGGACCGAGAAGTCGCCGCGCCGCGCCGCCTCGACCGTCGTTCCGACCGCGGCAAGCAGCCTGGCTTCCACGATGTCGCGCCGCTCGTCGGCAAGCCCGGCCTCGCGCCGCAGGTCATCCTCGCGCTGCTGGTTCGCGATAGCCGTATCCGTCGCCACATCGGCCGTGAACAAGGCCTTTTCGAGCCGCAGCGCCAGCCAGACGAGTGCGCCGGCCTCGGCCAGCAGAATCACGGCATGGGTGACGACGCGCAGGAATTCCGCCCCGTCCGGAAACACCGCCAGCGGATAGATCAGGTTGAGGACGAGATGGTGGACTGCGACCACCGCCGTCGCAGCCAGGATCGCCCGCCAGCAGCACCACGCCGTCGTGACCGCGAGCGCGGCGAAAAAGGCCATGTGCATGTCGATCTGGTAGCGCGTGCCTTCGCAGGCCAGCACCAGCAGGGCGACCTGCCCGCACAGCGCGACCGTCGAGGTGATCCGCGTCGAGAGGCCCGTCCTGTCCTGCGCCCAGGCCAGCGTTCCGCCACCCGCGAGAAGCGCGGAGACCAGAGCGACCGCAACCATGGAATGCCCGTTGAACCAGGCGACGAGGGCGACGATCGGAACGAACCCCCATTGCCCGTACATCAGCGGCGTCGTGAAGGCCTGACGAATGTCATTGAGGCTGCGGCTCACCGGATCCACCCTTCCGTCACGAGTCATGAACGCCCTGTCGAGGCCAGGCAGCCGCCGCGACCGGCGCCGTCCAGGACGAGAAGAGCTCCTGCGAGATAGAGACGCATCGCGAAGCCCGGGCTCTCGGCGCGGGCAACGAATCCGAACGAGCTGAAGCGCGCCAGCACCGTACCGCCGGCATGCGCGATCGCGGCCGCAGCTGCCCGCCCATCGGCTGCGAAGACAATCACCGACGCGTTATCGCGCGGCGCCAGCACCAGCGCGAACGGCGCCAGCGCGACGATCAATGGCAACAAGATCCGGCCAGCTTGCAAAGCAGCCATATTCAGCGCCTGCGGCTATCCCCACCACAGTCGATCTTGCCACCAAACCGTAAATTCAACGTGAAGTTGTATTGCCGTTGCGAAACCTCACGCAACGGCGATGTGCGTGGTCAGCCCAGCCCCCTGCCCTTCAGCACCGCGCCGATCTCGTCGAGCACTCCGACATCCTCGATCGTCGCCGGCACGGCATAATCCTCGCCATCGGCGATCTTCTTCATCGTCGCCCGCAGGATCTTGCCGGAGCGCGTCTTCGGCAGCCGGTTGACCGTCACCGCCAGCTTGAAGGCCGCCACCGGCCCGATCCGCTCGCGCACCAGCGCGACGAGTTCTCGCTCGACCTCCGCCGGCGACTGCGTCACCCCTGCCTTCAGCACCACGAAGCCGCAGGGCTGCTCGCCCTTGAGCGCGTCGCGGATGCCGACGACCGCGCATTCAGCCACGGCCGGATGGGCCGCCAGAACCTCCTCCATGCCGCCGGTCGAGAGCCGGTGGCCGGCGACATTGATGATGTCGTCGGTGCGGCCCATGATGAAGACATAGCCGTCTTCATCGATAAAACCGGCATCCGAGGTGTTGTAATAACCCGGATAGGTCGTGAGATAGGCCTCCCGGAAGCGCGCATCGTCATTCCATAGCGTCGGCAGCGCGCCCGGCGGCAGCGGCAGCTTCAGCACGATCGCGCCCATCTTGCCCGCCTCGACCGGCCGGCCGCCTTCGTCGAGGCACTGCACGTCCCAGCCCGGCAGCGGCACGGTCGGCGAGCCGTGCTTGATCGGCAGCAGGCCCAGGCCCATCGGGTCGCCGACGATCGGCGAGCCGCTTTCCGTCTGCCACCAATGGTCGATCACCGGCACCTTCAGCAGCGCCTCGGCCCATTTCAGCGTCTCGGGATCGGCCCGTTCGCCGGCGAGGAACAGCGCCCTGAAGCGAGAGAGATCGTGCCCGGCGAGGTACTTGCCTTCCGGGTCCTCCTTGCGGATGGCGCGGAAAGCCGTCGGCGCCGTGAACAGCACCTTCACGCCATGCTCGGCGATCACCCGCCAGAAGGCGCCGGGATCGGGCGTGCCGACCGGCTTGCCTTCATAGAGCACGCTGGTCGCGCCCTGGATCAGCGGCGCATAGACGATATAGCCATGGCCGACGACCCAGCCGACATCGGAGGCGCAGAACATCACCTCGCCCGGCCCGACATCGAAAAGCTGGTCCATCGTCGCCTTGAGCACGACCATGTGGCCGCCATTGTCGCGGACCACGCCCTTGGGCCGGCCGGTCGTGCCGGAGGTGTAGAGGATGTAGAGCGGGTCGGTCGCGGCGACCTCGACGCAATCGGCCTTGCGCCCGGTGGCCTTCGCGGCCGCGACCAGCATGCGCCAGTTCTTGTCGCGCGCCGCATGCATCGAGGCCTCGGCCTGCGGCCGCTGCAGGATCACACAAGCCTGCGGCTTGTGCCGGGCCATTGCGATCGCGCCGTCGAGCAGCGGCTTGTATTCGACCACCCGCGTCGGCTCGATGCCGCAGGTTGCGCTCAGGATCACCTTGGGCTCGGCATCGTCGATGCGCGTCGCCAGTTCCTTGGCAGCGAAGCCGCCGAACACCACCGAATGCACGGCGCCGATCCGCGCGCAGGCGAGCATGGCGAAGGCCGCCTCCGGCACCATCGGCATATAGATCAGGACGCGGTCGCCCTTGCCGACGCCAAGGTCCTGCAGCACGGCGGCGAGCGTCGCGACCTCGTCGAGCATCTCGGCATAGGTGTATTTCGCCTTCGTTCCGGTGACGGGACTGTCATGGATCAGCGCGACCTGTTGCCCGCGCCCGTCGCGCACATGCCGGTCGAGCGCGTTGAAGCAGGTGTTGCAGGTCGCGTCCGGGAACCAGCGGCCATAGATGCCGGCAGCGGCGTCGAACGCCTGCCGCGGCGGCTTGATCCAGTCGATCCCCTTGGCGATGTCGAGCCAATAGGCATCGGGGTCGGCCTGCCAGCTTGCATAGGTTTCGCGATAGCTTTGCGCCGGGCGGGCGGGCGCCGCATGGGAGCCATTCATGGGAAGCGTTCCTCTGCGCCGGGTTTCATCCTAAAGCCCCGTGGCGAGCCGGCGTTGGCGGGGCTGGTTTTGCGCGGAATCCTGCGCACTCCCCTCAGCCAGTGCAAGCGCGCTGCTTTAAGACTTTCGCCCACCCCATTCCGAACCTCTCGGCCCTGCGGCGCAGCATTCCTCCATGCCCTTCGATCTCGTCTTCTTCGCCGCCATGGTGCCGGCCGTCATCCTGACCGGGCTGGCGAAAGGCGGCTTTTCCGGGATCGGCCTCTTGTCCCTGCCGCTGATGGCGCTGGTCGTCTCGCCGGTGACGGCCGCCGCGATCATGCTGCCGCTGCTGATCGCGCAGGATGTGGTCTCGGTCTGGTCCTACCGGCGCGAATTCGATCGCCGCAATCTGGCGACGCTGGCGCCCGGCGCGCTCCTGGGCATCCTCATGGGTTATCTGCTGGCGGCGAAGGTCTCGGACGCAGCCGTCGTCCTGGCGGTCGGGCTGATCTCGGTCGGCTTCGCGCTGCGCCGCATGCTGAGCGACGGCAAGAAGCCGACTGTCGCGACGCAGGCGAGCTGGGGCGCGGGCAGCTTCTGGGGTTTCTTCTGCGGGTTCACCAGCATGGTCGCCCATGCCGGCGGCCCGCCCTTCCAGATCTACGCCATGCCGCAGAAGCTGCCGCCCGCCGTCTTCGTCGGCACCGGCGCGATCTTCTTCGCCGCGATGAACTGGGTGAAGATCATTCCCTATATCGCGCTCGGGCAGTTCAGCGCCGCAAACCTCATCGCCTCCGCCGCGCTGCTGCCCTTCGCCATCGCCGCGACCTTCGCCGGGGTCTGGCTGGTCCGTCGCGTCCCAGCCGAGCGCTTCTACGGCATCATCTACTGGCTGCTGGTCGTGGTGGGGCTCAAGCTCGTCTTCGATGGGCTCGGCGGCCTGGGTCTGCGCTTGTGGGGGTGAGCGCCCGGCCCCGCGTCAGAAGGCGATCGAGCGCGACGAAGGCGAAGCCGACCAGCAGGAACAGCAGCATCATGCCGAGCGCGTTCGCGGCCATCCGGCCATAGCCGAGCCTCGCCACGTCGATGAACGGATAGGGGTAGAAGCCCGAAGCCGCGCCACGTGCCAGCACCCAGGCGAGATAGAGCCCGGGATAGGCGAGCCAGCCGAGCGGCATCGCCCAGCGCAGCCTGCCCTTGGCCGCGAAGGCCAGCCAGAAGGCGAGATAGAGCAGCGGCATGGCATAGTGCAGCGCCACATCCACCCACCATTGCAGGCCGGTCGGCGCCCATGTGTGGCGCAGGATGGCGACATAGATCAGGCCGACAACGGCGATATAGCCGGCTGTCGCCGCCTGCACTGCGGGCCGGCCGAGGATGCCGCGACCGGGAGCGAGCACGGCCCGCGTCAGGACGAGCGCGACCAGCATGTTGGTCAGGATCGTGAAGAAGCTGAAATAACGCAGCACCATCTCGCCGGCAGGCAGCCCCCGCGCGCTGCCGTTGACCACGCTCAGGTAGAACTGGAGCGCCAGCGCCACCCAGCCGGTCATCCCCGCCAGGGCAGCAAAGACCCGCATCGTCTCTCTCCAGACCGGTTCCATGGCATCGTGGCGAGAAGCCTTCCGCACCGCAAGCCCGCCGCCATCGACGATTGCGCCGCATCGGCAAAAGGGATGGATTACGGTTGAGCCGGCGAGCGGCTAATCCTGCGGCGACACGACGGCGGAAGGCCCAAGATGAAGACCACGCCCTATGACACCGATCTCGACCGCAACCCGGCCAATCACCAGCCGCTGACGCCGCTCACCTTCCTCGAGCGCGCCGCCGCGATCTTCCCCAGCCACACCGCGATCGTCCACGGCCCGCTCACCCGCTCCTATGCCGAGTTCTATGCTCGCTCCCGCCGCCTCGCCTCGGCGCTGGCGAAACACGGCATCGGCAAGAACGACACGGTCGCAGCGATGCTGCCGAACACGCCCGCCATGCTCGAATGCCATTACGGCGTGCCGATGGCCGGTGCCGTGCTCAACACGCTCAACACCAGGCTCGATGCCGCCATCATCGCCTTCTCGCTCGACCATGGCGAAGCGAAGGTGCTGATCACCGACCGCGAGTTCTCCGGCACGATCCGGGAGGCGCTGGCGCTCTGCAAGGCGAAGCCGCTCGTCATCGACTATGACGACCCGGTCTATGACGGGCCGGGCGAGCGCCTCGGCAGCGTCGACTACGAGGATTTCGTCGCCTCCGGCGATCCCGAATTCGCGTGGCGGATGCCGGACGATGAATGGGACGCGATCGCGCTGAACTACACCTCCGGCACCACCGGCGACCCCAAGGGCGTGGTCTATCACCATCGCGGCGCCAATCTGCTGGCCACCTCCAACGTCATCACCGGCAATCTCGGCCGCCATCCGGTCTATCTCTGGACGCTGCCGATGTTCCACTGCAACGGCTGGTGCTTCCCCTGGACGATCTCGATCGTCGCCGGCACCCATGTCTGCCTGCGCCAGGTCCGGGCCAAGGCGATGTATGACGCGCTCGCCGACCATGGCGTGACCCATCTCTGCGGCGCGCCGATCGTGATGTCGACGCTGCTCAACGCCCCGGAAGAGGAGCGCCGCGACTTCCCGCAGACCGTTTCCTTCTTCACCGCCGCCGCCCCGCCGCCCGAAGCGGTGCTCGCCGGCATGAAGCAGGCCGGCTTCGAGGTCACCCATCTCTACGGGCTGACCGAGTGCTATGGCCCGGCCGTGGTCAATGAGTGGAACGACGACTGGGACACGCTCCCGCCGGCCGAGCAGGCCGCGAAGAAAGCCCGCCAGGGCGTGCGTTATCCCGCATTGGAGGGGCTCGACGTGCTCGACCCCGACACGATGCAGCCCGTCCCGCGCGACGGCCAGACGCTCGGCGAGGTGATGATGCGCGGCAACGTCGTGATGAAGGGCTATTTGAAGAACCCGAGATCGACCGGCGCCGCCTTTGCTGGCGGCTGGTTCCACACCGGCGACCTCGGCGTGCGCTATCCCGACGGCTACATCCAGCTCAAGGACCGCTCCAAGGACATCATCATCTCCGGCGGCGAGAACATCTCCTCGATCGAGGTCGAGGATGCGCTCTACAAGCATCCGGCCGTGCAGGCCGCCGCGGTCGTCGCCCGGCCTGACGAGAAATGGGGCGAGACGCCGTGCGCCTTCATCGAGCTCAAGCCGGGCAAGCCGGCGACCGAAGCGGAGCTGATCGCCTGGTGCAAGCAGCATCTGGCCTCGTTCAAATGCCCGAGGACCGTGATCTTCACCGAGATCCCCAAGACCTCGACCGGCAAGATCCAGAAATTCCGCCTGCGCGAAATGGCGCGGGCCCTCTAGCCCGCGCCACTGCCATGGCGATGTCTCTTACGTCCGGAGCGTTCAGCCCCTGGCGCTGCCGAGATTGCCGCCCGGCGTATAGCGATCGACCGCATCGGGCAGGACTTTCGAGAGCCGGGCCAGCAGGTCCTCGCGCGAGAGGCCGGTCTGCTTGGCGATGGCGTCGAGCACCTCCGGCCCCAGCGCCTGCTCGAGATCGCCCGGCGCGACATCCTGGTTGGGGCCCGTCCCGACCCAGGAATTGGCCTTGTCGCCCTGCCCGGATTGGTTGAAGCGGTCGACCAGTTCGCCAAGGCCGCTGTTCAGGATCGCTCCGGCGCCGCCAGCGCCGAGCAAGCCGCCCAGGCTACCGAGAAGGCCACCGCCAGCCTGCTGCTGACCGGGCGCGGCCCCCGCCTGCCCTGGGGCCGCCGGAGCGGCGCCCTGCCCGCCGCCCATCTTGTTGCTGATCCACTCCGAGATCTGGTCGCGATGCTGGTAGCCCGCGACGGCGAGCAGCCCAAGCAGGGCCGTCATCGACGGAAAACCGCTGCTGGTCCCGTTGTCATTGCTCATGGCAGGAACTCCTTTTCTGGACTCGATCAGGATCAGACAGAACCGCGGCGGCCATTGATCATCGCCCAAACCAACAGGACGATGACGGCGCCGATCACCGCGCCGACCAGCCCTGCCCCCTGCCCCGGCGCATACCAGCCGAGCGATTGACCGAGATAGGTCGCCACGAAGGCGCCGACGATGCCGAGGATTGTTGTCAGAATGAAGCCGGACGGCTCGTTCGAGCCCGGCGTGATGAATTTGGCGATGATCCCGGCGACAAAGCCGATGATGATGGTCCAGATAATGCCCATGCTATCCCTCCCATGTTGAAACGCCACGCTTCAACATGCGACATCCCGGGAAGGTTCCATAGCGCAAAAAAGAACCGGCCCTTTCGGGCCGGTTCGAGTCCGCATCCATGTAACGCCCCGCGGGCGAAGCGGAATGTCGTCTCAGTGCAGGGTTCGCCCCGGCATGGTCAGCCTTACGCGTTCGATCTCATCCTTCAGTTGCAACTTCTTCCGCTTGAGCTCGGCCACGCTGAGGTCGCTGGAGGAAGGGCTCGCCACGGCTCGGGCGATCGCGTCCTCGAGTTGGCGATGCTTGCGCTCGAGTTCGACAAGACGGGTCTGCAACGACATCTGGGATCCTCCTGATGAACAGTTGACGTACCAATCTGACAGAAAGCCGGCTTCACGTCTGCCCTGCACTGTCACACGGCATTCATGAGATTCTGTGATCAACTCCGGCTCCCTTCCCGGAAGCCGTGAATAGAAGGCTCCCGGAGGCTTGGGCAGCGACACGCGCTCTTGCGAGGCGCATCGCGGCGAAGGCATAGTCGCGGCCAAGTGCGGCGATGATGAGATGGCCATGGGATTCGAGCTCAGCCCGGAAGAGGTCGAGACCTTCACCGCGGAGCTGGCGCGGCTGCGCGAGGAGCACCGCGATCTCGACAGCGCCATCGACGCGCTGGAGCGGGTCGGCGCGATCAACCAGATCCAGGTGCAGCGGCTGAAGAAGCGGAAGCTCTACCTGAAGGACCGCATTTCGCAGATCGAGGATGCGCTGACGCCCGACATCATCGCCTGAGCACGGCGATTCGATGGGCGCCAGACCCGATTCGCCCTTGCTTATCGGGCGCCGGGCAGTCTAGATCGCGCGCTTCCCAAGGCGAAGCCCGAGCGCATCCATGGCCAAGACCAGCCCACCCGTCGCCATCATCATGGGCAGCCAGTCCGACTGGGCGACGATGCGTCATGCTGCCGAAGCGCTCGACGCCCTCGCCATCCCCTATGACGCCCGCATCGTCTCGGCCCATCGCACGCCGGACCGGCTGTTTTCCTTCGCCAAGGGCGCCAAGGCCGAAGGCTTCAAGGTGGTGATCGCCGGTGCCGGTGGCGCCGCCCATCTGCCGGGGATGACCGCCTCGCTGACGCCGCTGCCGGTCTTCGGCGTCCCGGTCGAATCCAAGGCGCTTTCGGGGCAGGACAGCCTGCTCTCCATCGTGCAGATGCCCGCCGGCATCCCGGTCGGCACCCTCGCCATCGGCCGTGCCGGCGCGGTCAATGCCGCACTCCTGGCGGCCGCCGTGCTCGCGCTCTCGGACGAGGCCCTGGCGGAACGTCTCGAGGCCTATCGCGCCCGCCAGAGCGCCGGCATCGCCGAGCGCCCGAATCGGGACGAGGCATGAGCGCGCCTGTTCCGACCGGCCTCGCGCCGGGCGCCATGCTCGGCATCCTCGGCGGCGGCCAGCTCGCCCGGATGATGGCGCTCGCCGCCGCCGATCTCGGCATACGCTGCCATGTCTTCGCGCCGGAGGCGGACAGCCCGGCCTTCGACGTGGCCACCCGCCATACCGTCGCCGATTATGACGACGAGGCGGCCCTCGCCAACTTCGCCGACGCCGTCGACGTCGTGACCTATGAATTCGAGAACGTGCCGGCGGCGACCGCCGCCTTCCTCGCCGCGCGCACGCCGCTGCATCCCGGAGCCCGCGCGCTTGCCGTGACGCAGGACCGGCTGAGCGAGAAGAGCTTCGTCGCCGATCTAGGCCTCGCGGTCGCGCCGTTCCGCGCCGTCGATTCGCTGGCCGATCTCGAGGCCGCCGTCGCCGCGCTCGGCCGCCCCTCGATCCTGAAGACACGCCGCTTCGGCTATGACGGCAAGGGGCAGGTCAAGATCGCTCCCGGCACCGACCTCGCCGAGGCCTATGAGGCGATCGGCCGCTTTCCCGCGATCCTCGAAGGTTTCGTGCCCTTCGAGCGCGAGGTCTCGGTCGTCGCCGCGCGCGGGCTCGACGGCGCCTTCGCCGCCTTCGACGTCTGCGAGAACGAGCATCGCGACCATATCCTCGCCTTCACCCGCGTGCCGGCGAAGCTCGGCAGGACAGCCTCCGACGCCGCCATCGATGCGGCGCGTCGGATCGGCGAGGCGCTCGGCTATGTCGGCGTCTTCGCCGTCGAGATGTTCGTGCTGGAGGATGGCGGCACCGAGCGCGTCATCGTCAACGAAATCGCCCCGCGCGTGCATAATTCCGGGCACTGGACCAGCGAGGGCGCCGAGACCTCGCAGTTCCATCAGCATGTCCGCGCCGTCTGCGGCTTTCCGCTCGGCTCCGCCGCACTGCGCGGCCGCGTCGAGATGGAGAACCTGATCGGCGACGCCGCTTTGCGCTGGCGTGAGATCCTCGCCGAGCCCGGCGCGCATCTGCATCTCTACGGCAAGCGCGACGCTCGTCCGGGCCGCAAGATGGGCCATGTCACCCGGGTTTTGTCCGAGCGCGGCTGAGCGCTCGCCCCGATCCGGCGAAAAAGCGTGCCACGGCTGCATTTTCGCGGCATCGCGCCGTGGACAGCCAAATCGAATTCTGTTATCCGCACGAACCTTCGAGCGATCCGCATGCGGCATCGCCGGCCCGTATTTTTGGATCAACCCGCTAAGGACGGACGTTTCACGTGCAGGTTCTCGTTCGCGACAACAATGTCGACCAGGCTCTCCGCGCCCTCAAGAAGAAGATGCAGCGCGAAGGCATTTTCCGCGAGATGAAGCTCCGCGGTCATTACGAGAAGCCTTCCGAGAAGAAGGCGCGCGAGAAGGCCGAGGCCGTCCGCCGCGCCCGCAAGCTGGTCCGCAAGAAGCTGCAGCGCGAAGGCCTCCTGCCCGCGCCGGTGAAGCCGAAGCGCCCCTGAGCCTGGCCAAGCCGCCTTGTGCGGCGCTGGGCGGGTCCGAGAATGACAGGCGCCTGGAGTCCGCTCCGGGCGCTCTTGTTTTTTGCCGGAGTTAACCAAGTTTTGGCGGGTTTGGGGCGTCTTGTCTGACGAGGCGCTGTTCGGCTGGGGAGCGCGATCACGCCGCAAGGAGCCCGGGCCTGAGGCTTGGGACTCAGCGGCAGACGAAGCACGAGACCGATGAGGCCGAGATCGATGAGGCGAAGCATGATCCGAGGCAGTTATTGGCTGGCGGCCGCTGGCATGGCGGTGGCTCTGGCCGGATGCGACAGCGTATCCGGTCTCTCCTCCCAGCCAGCCGTGGCCGTGCTCGACACCAGCGACAACGCTGATGCCAGCGTCAATATCGGCTCGCTGAGCGAGGTCATCAGCCGCAACCAGAACGATCCCGGCGCCTACAACACCCGCGGCGCCGCCTACGCCCGCATCGGCCGCTTCTCGGACGCGATCGGCGATTTCACCAAGGCGGTCCAGCTCGATCCGAACCTCGCCTCGGCTTATACGAATCGCGGCCTGGCCCTGCGCCAGAGCGGTCGCAACGATGCGGCCATGGCCGATTTCAACAAGGCCACCACCGTCAACCCCAATTACGGGCCGGCCTATGTCGCCCGCGCCAATCTGCTGCGCCAGCAAGGCAACCTGCAGCAGGCGCTCAGCGACCTCAACACCGCGATCCGGCTGAACCCGGAATCGCCCGAAGCCTTCCATTCGCGCGGCCTCGTCTATCAGAAGGAAGGCCAGCACCAGCACGCCGTCACCGATTTCGACTCGGTGATCGACCGCAACCCCTACACCGCCCCGCCCTATGTGGCGCGCGGCCAGAGCCTGAACGCGCTCGGCAAATACGATGCCGCGCTGGAGGACTTCACCGCAGCCCTCAATGTCGACAACCGCAACGCCGATGCCTGGGCCGGCCGTGGCTTCGCCCAGGAGAAGCTCGGCCAGAGATCCGAAGCACAGCAGGCCTATCAGCGCGCGCTCAGCCTAGACGGCAACAATGCCCAGGCCCGCGCCGGCCAGTCCCGCCTCGGCGGCGGTGGCGGCGGCGGTCTCTTCAGGAGCTGAGCGCGGGCGAAGCCCTGTGAAGATCGAGGCCGCCGGATCGGATCCGGCGGCCTTTGTCATGGTACGGTCCGGACCTGCGCACCGCTGAATTGCCCCTGCCCGACATCCGCCAGAAAGCGCCGCACTTCCGGGATCGCGCCATGCTCCGGCAGGTCCGCATGCCGGCCCTCCGGGAAGCGCAGGAAGCGCTTGGGCGGCTTTGCGAGATCGTAGAGCGCCTGCCCCTGGGCGATGGGAATGACGCCGTCGCGCTCGCCATGCATGACCAGCAGCGGTGCGTTGATCTCCTCGATGACCGTGTCCGAGCGGAAAGGGTCTCGCATGAAGGGACCGAGCGGCAGATAGGGATAGCGCGCCTCGGCCACCGCCAGTGCCGAAAGATAGGGTGCCTCCAGCACCACCGCCTTGAGCGGCCTCTCGGCCGCGAGCTTCAGCACCACGCCGGTTCCCAGCGACTCGCCATAGCCCACCAGCCGGTCGGCCCCGTAGCGCTGCACCGCCGCCGCATAGGCGGCCCGGGCATCCTGCTGCAGGCCTTCCTCGCTCGGGCTGCCGGTCGAGCCGCCATAGCCGCGATAGCTGATCGCGAAAAGACCGGTCCCGTCCGCGGTCAGCGCCCTCAGCCTCTCTGCACGGCCCCGCCCGCCGAGATTGCCGGCATTGCCCTGGAAATAGAGCAGCACCGGCTTGTCGCCCCGCGGCGCCACCGCCCAGGCGACGAGCCGCTCGCCATCGGCGGTCGTCACCGACACCTCCTCGGCCGCCGGAAGTCCCGCCGAGGCGATATCCGCCTTCGCCGGATTGAGCGGGAAGACCAGGTCGCGCTGGTAGGCATAAAGCAGGCCGAGCGTGGCGAGATAGGCCGCCAGCGCCAGCAGCAGCACAATCCTGGTCAGGCGCAGAAGCATCGGGCGGGGGTCATCCGGAAAGCGAAAGGGGCCGGCGATCAAGCCGGCCCATTGCAGCATTCCGATGACGGCGCGCGGGTTTGGTCTCGAACAGCCCTCATCGCAAAAGCGGCGCCCGCTTTTGCGGGGTGTTCAGTGCGCCAGCGCCTTGACGATCTCGTCGGTGACCTTCTTGGCGTCGCCGAACAGCATCATGGTGTTGGGCTTGAAGAACAGCTCGTTCTCGACGCCCGCATAGCCGGAGCCCATGCCGCGCTTGATGAACAGCACCGTCTTGGCCTTCTCGACGTCGAGGATCGGCATGCCGTAGATCGGCGATTGCGGATCGGTCTTCGCCGCCGGGTTGGTGACGTCGTTGGCGCCGATCACGAAGGCGACGTCGGCCTGGCCGAATTCCGAGTTGATGTCCTCGAGCTCGAAGACCTCGTCATAGGGCACATTGGCCTCGGCCAGCAGCACGTTCATATGGCCGGGCATGCGGCCCGCGACCGGATGGATCGCGTATTTGACCTCGACGCCTTCCTTCTTGAGCGTGTCCGCCATCTCGCGCAGAGCGTGCTGCGCCTGCGCCACCGCCATGCCGTAGCCCGGCACGATGATGACCTTGGCGGCGTTCTTCATGATGTAGGCGGCATCGTCCGGCGAGCCCTGCTTCACCGGCCGCGCCTCGACCGCGCCGGCTGCGCCGGCCGCGGCCGTCTCGCCGCCGAAGCCGCCGAGGATGACCGAGATGAAGGAGCGGTTCATGCCCTTGCACATGATGTAGGACAGGATCGCGCCGGACGACCCGACCAGCGCGCCGGTGATGATCAGCGCCATGTTGCCGAGCGTGAAGCCGATGCCGGCGGCGGCCCAGCCGGAATAGGAGTTCAGCATGGACACGACGACCGGCATGTCCGCACCGCCGATCGGCACGATCAGCAGCACGCCGAGCACCAGCGAGACCAGCACGATCAGCCAGAAGACGCCGTGGCTCTCGGTCTTGATGAAGATCGCCAGCAGGACGACAAGTGCGATGGCGAGGCCGATATTGATGCCATGGCGCTGCGGCAGCATGATCGGCTTGCCGCTCATGCGCCCGTCGAGCTTGAGGAAGGCGATGATCGAGCCGGTGAAGGTGACCGCGCCGATCGCGACGCCGAGCGCCATCTCGAACAGGCTCGAGCCGTGGATCGAGCCGACATGGCCGATGCCGAAGGCCTCCGGCGCATAGAGCGCCGCAGCCGCCACCAGCACGGCGGCGAGACCGACCAGCGAGTGGAAGAAGGCGACGAGCTGCGGCATCTGCGTCATCTGCACGCGCTTGGCCATGAAGGCGCCGATGCCGCCGCCGATGGCGATGCCGAGGATGACGAGCAGCCAGCCCGAGAAGCCCGATGGCGGGAAGAACACCACCGTCGTCAGGATGGCGAGCCCCATGCCGATCATGCCGTAGCGGTTGCCCTGGCGGGAGCTGGTCGGATGCGACAGGCCCCGCAGGGCCATGATGAACAGGACGCCGGAAACGACGTAGAGCAGGGCTGAGAGGTTGGCGGCCATGCGTCAGCCCTTCTTCTTGTACATCGCGAGCATGCGCTCGGTGACGAGGAAGCCGCCGAAGATGTTCACCGAGGCGAGCACGAGGGCGACGAAGCCGAAGATCTTGGCCCAGATCGGCCCGTCGCCGAGCGCCGGAAGAGCCTCGACGCCGACGGCGAGCAGCGCGCCGACGACGATGACCGAGGAGATCGCGTTGGTGACGGACATCAGCGGCGTGTGCAGCGCCGGCGTCACCGACCAGACGACGTAGTAGCCGACGAAGACGGCGAGCACGAAGATGGCGAGGCGGAAGATCGTCGGATCGACGCCGCCGGTGGCGATGCTGGCCGCTGCCGCCGCCTGGTCGGCATAGCGCTCGGCGAGCTCGGCCGCCTGCCTGGCCAGCGCCGCGGCGTTGCGGGCGCTTTCGATGGCCTGTTCGGGAGAGGGATTTGCCATGGTCGGAATTCCTTCGCTCAGGCCTTCGGCGCGAAATTCGGATGGATGACGGCGCCGTCCTTCGTCAGGGCGGTCGCCTTCACCAGCTCGTCGTCCCAGTTCACTGCGAGCTTCTTCTCGGCCTTGTCGATCAGCGTCTCGACGAAGGCATAGAGGTTCTTGGCGTAGAGCGCCGAAGAGGTTGCGGCGAGCCGGCCCGGCACGTTGAGATGGCCGACGATCTTGACGCCGTTCGGCGTGACGACGACTTCGCCGGGCTTGGCCAGCTCGCAATTGCCGCCGCGCTCGACGGCGAGATCGACGATCACGGAGCCGGGCTTCATGCTCTCGACCATCGCCGCCGAGATCAGCTTCGGCGCCGGGCGGCCCGGGATCAGCGCGGTGGTGATGACGATGTCCTGCTTGGCGATGTGGCTGGCGGTCAATTCCGCCTGCTTGGCCTGGTATTCCTTGGACATCTCCTTGGCGTAGCCGCCGGCCGTCTGCGCCTGCTTGAACTCCTCGTCCTCGACGGCGAGGAACTTGGCGCCGAGCGACTCGACCTGCTCCTTGGTCGCGGGGCGCACATCGGTCGCGGTCACGATGGCGCCGAGGCGCCGCGCCGTCGCGATCGCCTGCAGGCCGGCGACGCCGACGCCCATCACGAAGATCTTCGCGGCCGGCACGGTGCCCGCCGCCGTCATCATCATCGGCAGCGCGCGGCCGTATTCGGCGGCGCCGTCGATCACGGCGCGGTAGCCGGCGAGGTTGGCCTGCGAGGAGAGCACGTCCATCACCTGCGCACGGGTGATGCGCGGCATGAATTCCATGGCGAAGGCGGCGACATTGGCCTTGGCCAGCGCCTCGACCTGTGCCTCGTTGCCGTAAGGGTCCATCGTCGCGATGACGAGCGCGCCCGCCGGCAGCCCGGCGATCTCGCTTTCGCCCGGACGACGCACCTTCAGCACGATATTCGCCCCGGCAAGCGCCTCCGCCGCCGTCTTCGCAATCGTCGCGCCCGCCGCCTCGTAATCGGCATCGAGGATGCCGGAGGCTTTGCCGGCGCCGGTCTCGACGACGATCTCGGCGCCGAGGCCCTTGAACTTGCGGACGGTTTCCGGCGTCGCGGCGACGCGGGTCTCCGCCCCTTGCGTTTCGGCTGGGACAGCAATGCGCATGGCGGGGCAGGCCTTTCCGGCGTTACGGGAAGCGGATCAGTAGAGGAGCAGCGCGAGCAGCATCAGCACGAGCGCCACGAGCGGCGCGCGCCAGGAGATCTTCTCCGAGGCGATGCCGACGCCGGTTCCGATCACCGTGAGGAGCGTGCCAACAAGAGCGGTACCCCAGGCGTGCTTGGTGCCGCCAACCGCGAGCACCGCGACGATGGCGAGGCAGGCCACCGTGCCAACTTCGGCCATGTGCACGAAGCCGCCATAAGTGCGCTCATGCTCGGGATAGTCCATCGCGGGAATGTCGGCGTGATGGGCGTGGTCGGCCATGGTCTCGATCCTGAAAAAGACACAGTCTCTCTAGCCTGTAGCGCACCCGTGACGGACGGGCAACGCGGCAGCGTTACGCGCTGGTGAAATGAACCGCGCCCTCGCGGCCTTCTGTCCAGTTTCGGTGAAAATACGAAACTTAAATCGATTTAACAACGCCATCCATGCGCAGTTCACAACCTGCGTGCGACCGCGATTAACGCCATTTCGGCGACGGCGAGGACGACTCCTCCGGATTCGGCTAAATTCTCGCAATCGAAGGGAGGCGCTTTTCGTGGACGACCCGCGCAAGGATACCGAAGGGGATGATCCCTTCGCGCTCGACCCTGCCCTGCGCGAGAGGGCCAGGCGCTGGTTCGCCGAGGCGCGCGAGCAGACCAAGCGCGACGAGGAGGACATCGCGGCCTGGCGCCGCACCTCCGGCGGCGGCGACGGAGGAAGCGGAGGCTTCGGCGACGACAGCGGCGGCGGCGATTGCGGCCGTGGTGGCGACTGAGCCGCGCGAGCCTAGGGCTTCAACCCGACCTCGACCAACGCTGCGTGCTGCCGCTCGGCGACGCCCTCCACCGTGAACCCCTCGATCTCCGCCTCGAACAGCTGGTGGAAATTCAATTCGGCGTCGAGATGCAGGAAGACGCCGCCGAGCCCGATCGCGGCCCGGTCCATGAAGACGAATTCGCGCGGCACCGTCACCGGCCCACGCTTCTTCAGCGCCTGATGCACCTGGAAGGCCTGCTTGCGGCCGTATTCGGCGGGGCTGACATCCTCCGCGATGCGCCGGACGCGGTCCTCCAGCAACGGCCCGTAAATGAAGCGCGCCCAGATGTTGAGCGTGTCGACCAAGTCCTTGGTCAGCCCCTTGAAGCCCCAGGTCTCATAGGCATGGACGACGCGGGCATCATCGCCCTGCTGCAGGCCGCGATAGAGGTCGACCACGCCACCGACGAATGAAGGCGGGAAGATGCGGATGCAGCCATAGTCGAGCAGGTTGATGCCCTGCGGCTCGCCGCCCTCCGAGAACACCGTGTAGTTCCCGAGATGCGGGTCGCCATGGATGACGCCGTGATGGCTGAAGGGCCGCCACCAGGCCTTGAACATCGCGGTCGAGATGCGGTCGCGCACCGCCTGCCCGTCCTGCTTGTGCGAGAGGATCGGACTGCCGTCGAGCCAGTGCATGGTCAGCAGCCGCCGGGTCGAGAGCGCCGGCTCCAGAGCCGGCACGCGCACTTGCGGCGTCTCCGCCAGGATCGCCTGATAGAGCGCGACATGCCTGGCTTCGCGCTTGTAATCGAGCTCCTCGCGGACGCGGGCGCCGATCTCCTTGGCGATCTCGCTGGTGTCGATCACCGCGCCCATGCGCCGGTGCAGCGAGAACAGCACCTCGAGCTGGGCGATATCGGCCTCCACCGCCGATTCCATGTCGGGATATTGCAGCTTGCAGGCGAGCGGAGTGCCTTCCAGCGTCGTCGCGCGATGCACCTGCCCCAGTGAAGCGGCCGCAGCCGGCTTCAGGTCGAATTCGTCGAAGCGCTCGCGCCAATTGGCGCCGAGCTCGGCCATCATCCGGCGCTTGACGAAGGCTGCGCCCATCGGCGGCGCCTGCGACTGCAGCTTCTGCAATTCGGCGGCATATTCCGGCGGCACCACATCGGGAATGGTGGCGACGAGCTGCGCCACCTTCATGATCGGGCCCTTCAGCCCGCCCAGCGCCTTGGCCAGCGCCTCGGCATTGGAGGCGTCGCGCCCCTCGACGCCGAAGAGCCTGGCGCCCGCGATCCGCGCCGCCACCCCGCCGACATTCGCGCCCACCCGGGCATAGCGTGCCGCGCGGGCGGAGAATCGGTTGGCTTCGCTATCGCGTTCGGACATCGGTCTCTCGGGTTCGGCTCGATCCACAACAGCCATCTAGGGATCGCCACCGCCGCGACCAAGCCCACCACGCCTTTTAACTTTTTGGAGACGGTTGCCACCGAAGCACGACGCTGATGCTCGCGCTTTGGTTGCTTGCGAGCGATTCGCACTGCATCTTGCGTGCAGGATCAGCAGATGTGAGGCGAGCATGCGGCGATGCTCTGGCACCGAACGGTCTGGACAAGTCCAGACGCGTGATGCGCGGCTGAGGAAGCGGCGTTTCCGGCTTCCGTTCTTGGAAAGCAGCCCCATCGCACTGGCGGCCGGCATGAGCAGCCTCCTCGCGGCGCTGCCTGTTCAGGCGCAATGCTTGCCGGACCCACCCGGCGCGGGCGCGACGGTCACCTGTTCGGGCACCGACCCTGACGGATTCGCAGCGCCTGCAGGCGTGCCGGTCACCGTTAACGTCAACCCCAGCGCGACGATCCAGCAGGCCCCGAGCGGCCAGGCGCTGACATTCGGGACCAACACCTTCGGGAACACGCTGAACAACAACGGCTCCATCGTCGCGACGGGCAATGGTGCCGGAGCTTTCACCGGCCTGAGCTTTTCCTCGGGAGCTGGTGCGGGAAGCAATCTCTTCAATAATTTGGGCACGATATCCGCGACGAACACCGGAGCAGGTGCCGCGACCGGCATCGCGATCCTGCAGGGCAATGCGGCCTCGACGATCCGGATCGTCAACAATGCCGGCGCCACGATCGCCGGCACGGCGGCAGGCGGCGCTGGCGCGGGCATCAGCCAGACCTTCGCGGCGGGCGCCGCGGCGCGGGCGCTGGTGATCGACAACAGCGGCATCATCCAGGGAACGACCGACGGCATCGCAGCCGGCACAGGCGCCGCCGGCGCGGCACAGACCATCGCCATCACCAACGGCGTCGGCGGCAGCGCCGCCCAGATCAATGGCGGCACGGGAGCTGCGCTCAACTTCGCCGGGAACGGTGTCTACACCGTCACCAATCTGGCCAGCGGAACCATCAACGGCGCGATCCTCAGCTCTGGCAATGACAGGCTCACGATCGACAACGCCGGAACCATCAACGGCAATGTCAGCCAGGGCAACAATAACGACACCTTCATCATGCGCGGCGGCACCCTGAACGGGAATCTCGACCAGGGCAGCGGCCTTGGCGACGGCGTCGACACCTTCATCATGACCGGCGGCACGATCAACGGCTCGGTCGATCAGGGCGGCGAGCTCGACTTCGCGACGATTTCCGGAGGCGTCATCACCGGTGGCCTGAACGAGGGTGACTTCGTGACGATCACCGGCGGCCAGATCGGCTCGATCAACATGACGCTCGCCAACAACGTCGTGACCATGTCGGGCGGAGCGGTCATCGGCAACATCCTGGCAGCGCAGAACAACGACACGCTCAACCTCTCGGGCGGCTCGATCGGCGGTTTCGTCAATTTCGGCAACGGCAACAACGTCTTCAACGTCAGCGGCGGCACCGTCGCCGGCGCGCTCATCAGCGGCAACGGCAGCGACATCGTCAACTGGAACGGCGGCGGCGTGCTGTCCTCGGGCTTCCAGCTCGGCGCCGGCAACGACACCGCCATCTTCACCAACCTGACGGACGCCAATCTGGTGCCGACGGCCGTGATCGACGGCGGCACCGGGACCGACCGTCTGACCTGGGTGAACACAAGCGCCACGGGCGTCGCCCGCTTCATCAACTGGGAGCTGATCGAGCTGACGAACAACTCCCGCCTGACCTTCGCCAGCACGCTCACGCTCGGCGACGCGGGCACGGGAACGGGAACGCTGACGGTGGACGCGACCAGCACGGTCTTCGCCGGCAATGGCAGCCACGCCATCGTGCCGTTCACGGCCGGGCAGCTCGCGACCGTGACCAATGCCGGCCTGATCGATCTCACCAACGGGCCCGCAGCGGCGACGGACAGCCTCACCATCCTCGGCAACTATACCGGCCAGAACGGCAGGCTCAGCCTTCAGACCGTCCTTGGCGACAGCGCCTCCCCCTCCGACCGGCTGATCATCTCCAACGGCACGGCCAATGGGAGCACGGCCATTGGCGTCGTCAATCTGGGCGGCCCTGGCGCCCCGACGCTCGGCAACGGCATCGAGGTCGTCAGCGCCGTCAACGGCGCGACGACGAGCACCGGAGCGTTCTCCCAGGCCGGCCCGATCGCCGCCGGCGCCTTCGAATATATTCTCTATCGCGGCGGCGTGACGCCGGGCAGCGCGGATAACTGGTATTTGCGCTCCACCGCCCCACCCGTGAC
>NZ_JACXWY010000031.1:0-37356 GCF_014764685.1 Allobosea spartocytisi | reverse complement strand
AGCAGGCGGTGGCGGTCGTGCTGCGCGACAAGAAGGCCTCGACCTCCTACATCCAGCGCCGCCTCCAGATCGGCTACAACCGCGCCGCCTCCATCATGGAGCGCATGGAGAACGAGGGCATCGTCGGACCCGCCAATCACGCCGGGAAACGCGAGATTCTCGTCGAGACGCAGGGCCACGGCGAGGACGAATAGCCGCATCATTCGGTCGGAGGACTTGCACGGGCAGGCGCCGGTCCTCAAATAGCCATCACGATGCTGCAACCTCGGCGGCATGGAGAGCGTTGAGGCCCCGAAGACACGAGCGCTCCGCAACAACCGGAGCCACGACGTATCTCGTCCGGCATGAGGATCGCCGTGGCACAGGGAATGGAGCAGACTTGCTCATGAGAGTGATCCCGATTCTTCGGGTTTCGGTTCTGACGGCGACGTTTGGCTACGGCCTGGCGGCAGCGCCGCTCGGGGCACAACCCCTGCAGTTGCAGCCGCCTGCCGCGGCCAAGCCCGCGGTCGCCAGACCAGCCGCGCCGCGCGCGATCCCGCTCCCGCCGGTCCGCCCGGCCAATCTCGGCCTGCCGCGCACGGCGATGAACGATGCACCGGCTGCGCAGGCGGCGGGTTCCCCACAGGCTGCAACGGCCGCACCTGTCGCGCAGACGGCAAAGCCCGAAGCGTCCAAGACGACGCCGGCCAAGACCAAGCTCGCCGCACCCGCGACACGCGAGGAGGCGATCGAGCGGCTCAATACCTATCTCAACAGCTTCACGACGCTGCAGGGCAACTTCATCCAGTTCAATCCCAACGGGAAGCGGCTCGAGGGTCGGATCTACATCCAGCGCCCGGGCAAGATGCGTTTCGAATACGAGCCGCCGGCGACCACCGAGGTCATCGCCGACGGCACCTCCGTGGCCGTACGCGACAAGCGCCTCGGCACGCAGGACGTCTATTCGATCGGCCAGACGCCGCTGAAATTCCTCGTGCGCGAGAAGATGGATCTCAACCGCGAAGGCACCATCACCGGTGCCAGCGTCGACGGCGATATCCTCTCCGTCCGGATCGAGGATCGCTCGACGCTCGGCGGAACCTCGAAGATCACGCTGAAGTTCGACCTCGTCGCCAACGAGCTCCGGCAATGGGTGGTCGTCGATCCGCAGGGTTATGAGACGGCGGTGTCGCTCTACAATCTCAGCCTGCAGCGTCAGACCGACCCGAAGAACTTCGTGATCGATCACCAGCGGACGCTGTGATCCTCCGCCAAGGCTAGCCAGGCGCTCGTAGCCGGGCGCCGAAACGGCTTGCCTTTTGGCACGCGACGACCCAGTTTCCGGCCACCTCTCCTTGCCGGAATCTCCGCGTGCAACTGACTGTCACGAGCTGGAACATCAATTCCGTCCGCCTGCGTATCGGCATGGTCGGCGAGTTTCTCACCCGCTACGCACCCGACATCCTCTGCCTGCAGGAAACCAAGACGCCGGACGAGCAATTCCCGGCCAAGGCCTTCCACCAGCTCGGCTATGTCCATCAGGCCTTCATCGGCCAGAAGGGCTATAACGGCGTCGCCATCGTCTCGAAGCTGCCCTTCAGCGAGAAGGAAGCGATGTCGATGTGCGGCCGCAACGATGCCCGGCACATGACGGCGACGCTCGACAAGGCGGCGGGCGCGGCGGCCGGCATCGCCATCCATAATTTCTACATCCCGGCCGGCGGCGACATTCCCGACCCGGAAAAGAACGACAAATTCGCCCACAAGCTCGCCTTCCTCGACGAGATCGGCGCCTGGGGCGTGACGAAGAAGCCGACGGACCGGCCCGCGATCCTGCTCGGCGACCTCAACATTGCGCCCTATGAGCACGATGTCTGGAGCCACAAGCAGCTCCTCGACGTGGTCAGCCACACACCGATCGAGACGACCACGCTGGAAAAGCTGCGCTCCGAGCTCGGCTGGACCGACGCCGCCCGAACGCTGCGCCCCGAGCCGGAAAAACTCTATTCCTGGTGGAGCTATCGCGCGCAGGATTGGGAGGCCTCCAATCGCGGCCGCCGGCTCGACCATATCTGGCTTTCCGACGCGCTGAAGCCGACGCTGCGCGACCTCTCCTTCCTGCGCGAGGCACGCGGCTGGGAGCGTCCCTCCGATCACGTCCCGGTCACGGTGACGCTGGAGCTTTGAGGCCCGGCGCCGTCGCCTCCGCAGCCGGGCCGGTCCATGCCCCGGCTGCGCTTCGGCCATGCCAGGCCCCTCCGCCCGGCCATTTCGCGATCATGCTATAGCGCGCGGCAACATCGGCACAGCCCGTTCACCGGAAGGCCAGATCATTGCAGCGCGCGCTCTCGACTTCGCTCTCGCCGCGAGATGCGCTGCTGACCCTGGCCGTGATGGTGGTCTGGGGCACGAATTTCGTCGTCATCCACATCGGCGTCGAACATTTCCCGCCGCTGCTCTTCGCCTGCCTGCGCTTCGCCTTCACGCTGCTGCCGGCGGTGTTCTTCCTCAAGCGACCGGCCGTGCCCTGGAGCAATCTCGCCGCCTACGGCCTGCTGATCGGGGCCGGCCAGTTCGGCCTGCTCTACATCGCGATCAAGGGCTTCATCACGCCGGGCCTGGCCTCGCTGGTGGTGCAGTCGCAGGTCTTCTTCACGATCCTGCTGGCCGCGGCGATCACCCGCGAACGCGTCCAGCCCTTCCAGTTCGTCGGCCTCGTTCTGGCCTGCATCGGCATCGCCGTGATCCTCTGGCACACCGACGGCAACACCACCCCGCTCGGCGTCGCACTGATCCTCGGTGCCGCGCTCTGCTGGTCCGGCGGCAACATCGTCGTCCGCGGGGCACCCGGCGTCGACATGCTGGCCTATGTCGTCTGGACCAGCCTCTTCGCCGTGCCGCCGCTCTTCATACTGTCATGGCTCGTCGAGGGTTGGCCCGCGATCCGCCATGGCGTGGCCGGTGCGCCGCTGAGCGCCTGGGCGGCCGCGATCTGGCAGGCCGTCGGCAATGTGATGTTCGGCTATGCCGTCTGGGGCTGGCTGCTCTCGCGCTATACCGCCGCCACCGTGGCGCCGACCGCGCTGCTGGTCCCGGTCTTCGGCATGGGCGCCGCCGCCATCTGGCTGGGCGAACCCTTGCCGGGCTGGAAGTTCCTGGCCGGCGGGCTCGTGCTGGCGGGTCTGTGCATCAACATCCTCTGGCCGAAATTCGCCGCGATCCGCGCCGCAAGACATCCGCCGGCCGCCTGATCCGGCGCAGTGAACTTATTTCCGGTCGATCGCGCCGAGCGCAGCCCGCACGGAGACGAGCTCTTCCACGAAACCGCGCAAACGATCCCCGATCGCCTGCGCGATCGCGTCGGCCGAATCCGGCGATTCGCCGAGGACGCGCCGCATCACGCTGCGTGGCAACCGCATGATCTGCGTCGGCTCGCGCGCGATCGCCGTGACCTGCCGCGGCACCGAAGTGAACAGCGCGAGCTCGCCGATCATCGCGCCAGGCCCGGCGATCTCACTTGCGGGCTGGCCATCATCCTGCGCCGTCAGCGCCACCGCGCCCGAGACGACCAGGAAAGCGCCGTCCGAAGGCTCGCCGGCACGGAACAGCACATCGCCGGCGCGCAGGATGCGGCTCTCCGCCGCGAAGGCGAGCAGCCTCAACGCATCGCGTTCCATCAGGCTCAGCAGCGGCTGCCGGGCCAGCAGGGCCATGTCGTCGTCGAGGGCCATCCGTCAGGGATTCAGCCGGTAGCCGCCGGCATCGGTCACGAGCAGGCGGGCATTGCCGGGATCGGGCTCGATCTTCTGGCGCAGCCGGTAAATGTGGGTTTCGAGCGTATGCGTCGTCACCTGGCTGTTATAGCCCCAGACCTCCTGCAGCAGCACCTCGCGCGCGATCGGCTTGCGCCCCGCGCGGTAGAGGAAGCGCAGGATCGCGGTTTCCTTCTCGGTCAGCTTGGTCTTCGAGCCTTTCTCGCTGACGAGCAGCTTGGAGCCGGGGTGGAACGTGTAAGGGCCAACCTGAAAGATCGCGTCCTCGCTCGCCTCATACTGGCGCAAGTGCGCCCGGATGCGCGCCAGCAGCACGGCGAATTTGAACGGCTTGACCACATAGTCGTTGGCGCCGGCCTCGAGCCCCAGCACCGTGTCGGCATCGGAGCTCTGCGCCGTCAGCATCACCACCGGGCTCTTGAAGCCGTTCTTGCGCATCACCTTGACGGCCTCGCGGCCGTCCATGTCCGGCAGGCCGACATCCATCACCACGAGGTCGATCCGCTCGTTCTGTGCGGCCTTCACCGCAGCCGTGGCGTTGCCCGCGGTCGTCAGCCGGAACTCGTCATAAAGAGCCAATTGCTCTGCCAGGGCATCGCGCAGGGTCTGGTCGTCATCGACCAGGAGAATATGATGGACGACGGACATGGGCTGTTCGCTCGGACGCAATGAGTAGGGCAACATGAGCCCGCTGAGTCGTCATCGCAAGTCACGCATTCTGGAATCCCCGTGAGAAACCGTGAAATCGCCCTCGCCCGCGCCGGCTTTCGCCCGCGCAACCTCACCTCACTGCGGGTCTTTGCCTCGGTGCATGACCGCCGCAAGGGTTTCCTCGTCGCGGGCGGCGCGGTCTTTCCCTGCGCGCTCGGCCGCTCCGGCATCCGCACGATCAAGCGCGAGGGCGATGGCGGCACGCCGCGGACGCATTTGCCGCTGCGCAGCGTGTTCTACCGGGCCGACCGCCTCGCCCGGCCTCGCAGCCTGCTGCCGCTGAAACGGATCGGCCCGCGCGACGCCTGGTGCGACGACCAGACCGACCGCCGCTACAACCGCCTGATCGACCGCCCGCCGGGCGAGGCCGAGGAGCGGCTGCAGCGTGAGGACCATCTCTACGACGTCATCGTCGAGCTCGGCTGGAACGACCGGCCGGTGATTCGCGGGCGCGGCAGTGCGATCTTCTGGCATCTGGCTCGACCGGGCTTCACGCCGACCGCCGGCTGCGTCGCCGTCGAGGGGCATGTCTTCGCCAAGGTGCTGCCGCGGCTCGCGCGCCATTGCCGGATTCTGGTCAGGTGAGCTAGGACTGGCGCCGAGCACCGTCTCGATCATCCTCTTCGGAACCGATCGGCGCGTGCAGGCACCGTCCTGCATCGCTGTATCGCTCCCAGCCTTGAGACTCTGCGATGACTGATTCGGTTTCCTCCTTCCGCTTCGGGCGGATCGCCGCCACGTTGCCCGTCGCCGATATGGCCCGCGCCTGCGATTTCTACATCGAGGCGCTTGGCTTCCGGAAAGCCTTCCAGAACGGCGATCCCGTCGGCTTCATGATCCTGAAGCGCGACGCCGCCGAATTGCACCTGACACTCCAGCCCGGGCACAAGCCGGCGCCCTTCAACGTCGCGCATATGCTGGTCGAAGATATCGACGCGGTGCACGCCCTCGTCCGCGAACGCGGCCTGCGCATCGTCAAGGGCCTGCGCGACAAGGATTACGGCCTGCGCGCCTTCGTCTTCGAGGACCCGGACGGCAACCGCATCGATGTCGGGGAGCCGTTGACATAAGGCGCAGAGACGCAACCTGCCCCCTCTCCCCTTGCGGGAGAGGGTCGGGGTGAGGAGTCGCGCCAATCAATGGCGTCCAAACCGCAGGCGTTTCCCGCCAGAGAAACCCCTCATCCGTCTCGGCTTCGTCGAGCCACCTTCTCCCACAAGGGGAGAAGGTGAGTCTCATCCTCGCGCGCCGAAAATGGCGCTGCCGATGCGCACATGCGTCGCACCGAGCTGGATCGCCGCCTCGTAATCGGCGCTCATGCCCATGGACAGGCCCTTGAGCCCGTTGCGCGCCGCGATCTTGGCGAGCAGCGCGAAATGCGGCGAGGGCGGCTCCGCTTCCGGCGGGATGCACATCAGACCCTCGATCGCGAGGCCGTGGACATCGCGGCAGCGCGCGAGGAAGGCGTCCGTCTCGCCCGGCGCGATGCCGCCCTTCTGCGGCTCCTCGCCGGTATTGACCTGCACGAAGAGCCGCGGCGCCCGGCCGGCCCTGGCGATCTCGCGCGCCAGCTCTTTCGCCAGGCTCTCGCGGTCGAGCGAATGGATCGCGTCGAAGAGTTCCACAGCCTCGCGGGCCTTGTTCGATTGCAGCGGGCCGATCATGTGGAGTTCGGCATCGGGAAAGCGCGCCTTCAGCGCCGGCCACTTGGCCTTGGCCTCCTGGACGTAATTCTCGCCGAAGACGCGCTGCCCCGCTTCCAGCACCTCGGCGATCTGCTCCGCCGGCTTCGTCTTCGACACAGCGATGAGCGTCACGCTCTGCGGCTTGCGTCCGAAATCACGCGCCGCACGCGCGACCGAGGCGCGAATCGCCTCCAGACGCGTAACCGTATCGCTCATATCGCAGCCTCTCATGCCGAGCGCGCCGTTGACCGCGTGCGCGCAATGGTGTCCTAGAACAGGATGTGGAAAACCTCACCCGGTTTTTCGCAATGGACCCCTGCGCCGGCCGCGTCCCGACCGGCAAATCCCGCAAGAATGCTTGCTGACGTGATTGCTCGCTGACATGGCCGTCGAACGCTACAACCCGAAAGAATCCGAGCCGAAATGGCGCGCCGTCTGGGATGAGCGCAAGCTCTTCCAGACGAGGAACGACGACACACGGCCGAGCTACTATGTCCTCGAGATGTTCCCCTATCCGTCGGGGCGCATCCATATGGGCCATGTCCGCAACTATGCGATGGGCGACGTCGTTGCGCGCTACAAGCGGGCCAAGGGCTTCGCGGTGCTGCATCCGATGGGCTGGGACGCCTTCGGCCTGCCGGCCGAGAACGCAGCCAAGCAGAAGAAGGTCCACCCGCGCGAATGGACCTACGCCAATATCGCGGCGATGCGCAGCCAGCTCAAATCGATGGGCCTCTCCCTGGATTGGAGCCGCGAGCTCGCGACCTGCGACCCCAGCTATTATCGCCACCAGCAGAAGATGTTCCTGGACTTCCTGAAGGCCGGGCTGGTCGACCGCAAGACGGCCAAGGTCAACTGGGACCCGGTCGACGAGACCGTTCTGGCGAACGAGCAGGTCATCGACGGCCGTGGCTGGCGCTCCGGCGCCCCGGTCGAGATTCGCGAGCTGACCCAGTGGTTCTTCAAGATCACGGAATACGGCCAGGAGCTGAACGACGCGCTCGACGGCTTGACCCGCTGGCCCGACAAAGTCCGGCTGATGCAGAAGAACTGGATCGGCCGTTCCGAGGGCCTGCTGGTTCGTTTCGCTCTCGAATCGAATGCGGCGAAGCAGGATGAGGTCGAGGTCTATACGACCCGCCCGGACACGCTGTTCGGCGCGAAATTCGTCGCCGTCGCCCCGGATCACCCGATCGCCAAGGCGATTGCCGCCGGTAACCCGGAACTGCAGGCCTTCATCGAGGAGTGCAAGCGCACCGGCACGGCGCAGGAGGCGATCGACAAGGCCGAGAAGCTCGGCTTCGACACGGGCCTGCGCGCCGTTCATCCGCTCGATCCGAACTGGACGCTGCCGGTCTATGTCGCGAACTTCGTCCTGATGGAGTACGGCACCGGCGCCATCTTCGGCTGCCCGGCGCATGACCAGCGCGACCTCGACTTCGTCAACAAATATGGCCTCGGCAATATTCCGGTCGTGGCGCCGGAAGGCACCGATCCCGCCGGCTTCGTGATTACCGACATCGCCTATGACGGCGACGGCCGGATGATCAATTCGCGCTTCCTTGACGGCCTGACCATCGCGGAAGCCAAGGAGGAGGTCGCCCGCCGCCTCGAGAACGAGATTCGCGGCAATCGCCCGGTCGGCCAGCGCAAGGTCAATTTCCGTCTGCGCGACTGGGGCATCTCGCGCCAGCGCTATTGGGGCTGCCCGATCCCGATCATCCATTGTTCCGACTGCGGAACGATTCCCGTGCCGGATGCCGACCTGCCGGTGAAGCTGCCTGACGACGTCTCCTTCGACAAACCGGGCAACCCGCTCGACCATCATCCGAGCTGGAAGCATGTCGCCTGCCCGCAATGCGGCAAGCCGGCGCGCCGCGAGACGGACACGATGGACACCTTCGTCGATTCGTCCTGGTATTTCGCCCGCTTCACCGATCCGTGGCGCACCGAGAGCCCGACCGACCGCAAGGCCGTCGACCGCTTCCTGCCGGTCGACCAGTATATCGGCGGCGTCGAGCACGCGATCCTGCACCTGCTGTATTCGCGCTTCTTCACCCGCGCCATGAAGAAGACCGGCCATGCCGGGCTGGATGAGCCCTTCGCCGGCATGTTCACGCAAGGCATGGTCGTGCACGAGACCTATCGCGCCGCGAATGGCGACTGGGTCGAGCCCGGCAATGTCCGCATCGAGGTCTCCGGCACCGACCGGCGCGGCTTCGACGTCGAGACCGGTGCGCCGATCGAGATCGGCCCGATCGAGAAGATGTCGAAGTCCAAGAAGAACGTGGTGGACCCCGACGACATCATCGCCTCCTACGGCGCCGACACGGCCCGCTGGTTCATGCTCTCCGACTCGCCGCCGGATCGCGACGTGATCTGGACTGATGAGGGCGTGCAGGGCGCCGCCCGCTTCGTCCAGCGCCTCTGGCGCCTGATCGGCGAAATCGCCGAGCGGACCCACGGCAAGGCCGGGAAACCGGCTCAGATCGGTGACGTGGCGCTGGCGCTGCGCAAGGCGAGCCATCGCGCGCTCGATGCCGTCGGCGCCGATATCGAGCGCCTCGCCTTCAACCGCTGCATCGCCCATATCTACACGCTGACCAACGCCATCGGCAAAGCGCTCGATGCGGCGGCCGAAAAGCCTGAGCTCGGCGCGGATATGGCCTATGCGCTCCTTGAGGCCGCCACGATCATTACCCAGCTTGTCGCGCCGATGATGCCTCATCTGGCCGAGGAATGCTGGCACGCACTCGGCCAGCCCGGCCTCGTCGGCGAGGCATCCTGGCCCAACGCCGAGCCCGCCTTGCTGAAGGACGACAGCATCACCCTGCCCGTCCAGCTCAACGGCAAGAAGCGGGCGGAGGTGACTGTTCCAGCCGATGCCGATACCATGGCGGTGGAAGCTGCTGTTCATGCCAACGAGGCGGTTCAGCGGGCCCTGGAAGGCCGTTCCATCCGCAAGATCATCGTGGTTCCCGGGAGAATCGTGAATGTCGTCGTCTGAGACTGCGGCGCGAATCATCAAGCCGAGCCGCCGCGGCCTGGCTCTGGCCGCAGCGCTGGGCATGGCCGCGCTCGCCGGCGGCTGCTTCCAGCCGCTCTATTCGGAGTATACCGCGAGCACGGTCGGCGGCAGCGTCAAGGGCGCGCTGCGTAGTATCGAATTTGCCGAGCTCAAGGGCCTGATCGGGCATTATCTGCGTAACGAACTGGTCTTCGAGTTCGACGGCGGCAATGAGCCGGATGCGCAGAAAACGCTGAAATTCGACTCCGCCCTGGCCGAATCGGTCGAGGTCGTCACCGTCGATTACGCCAACGGCCGCGCTGATTCGGCTGTGCTCGTCGCCACCGCGACCTGGAAGGTGACGCGGATCGGCACGGGCGAGGTCGTCTCCTCCGGCACCAACTCCGTGCGCGAGCCCTATGAGCGTTCCTCGCAGCGCTTCGCCACGGTTCGCGCCGCCCGCGACGCCCAGATCCGTGCTGCCAAGAACCTCGCCGGGCTGATTCGCGGGCAGATCTCGGCCGATCTCACCTCCTGATCCGCCATGGTCGCGATCAAGGCGCATGAAGCCGACCGAACGCTTGCGCGCCTCGACCCCGCCTGGCGGTTGATCCTGTTCTACGGCCCGGATGCCGGCCTCGTTTCCGAGCGCGCCGGCAATCTCGCCCGCAAAAGCGTAGACGACCCCAACGTCGCCTTCCAGCTCATCCGCATGGATGGCGACGCCGTCGCGGCCGACCCGCTGAAACTCGTCGACGAGGCCAACACAATCGGCCTGTTCGGTGGCCGCCGCGCCATCCGCGTCTCGCCGACGTCGAAACCGCTTCTTGCAGCCGTCGAGCCGCTGCTGGCCACGCCTTCGCAGGACGCGCTCGTCATCATCGAGGCCGGCGACCTGCAGCGCTCCAACCCCTTGCGCACTGCCTGCGAGAAGGCCAAAAGCGCGCTCGCAGTGCCCTGCTATGGCGACGCCGCCCGCGATTTGGGCTCGATCATCGACGAGATGATTCGCACCGCCGGCAAGACCATCGACCGCGGCAGCCGCGACCACCTCGCAGGCCTGCTCGGCGGTGACCGCCAGACGTCGCGGCGCGAGATCGAGAAGCTCCTGCTCTATGTCGGCAACGATCCCTCCGTCACGGAGGCCCATATCGACGCCATCGTCGGCGACACCGCCCAGCGCGAGCAGGCCATGCTGGTCGATGCCGTCTTCGCCGGGAAGCTGCCAGTGCTCGACCTGGCGCAGGCCAAGCTTTTCAGCGAGGGGCTCGATCCCGGCGTGATGCTCGGCGCCGTGCTGCGGCAGGCCCTGGCTCTGCTCAAGGCCCGGCAGAGCGTCGATGCCGGACGCGGCGTCAAGGATGTGGTCGGCACCATGCGGCTGCCCTATCCGCGCATCGCCACCACCGAGGCCGCGCTCAATGCCTGGAGCAGCACCAGATTGACCGAGGCTGTTGCCCTGCTCGGCAACGCGGTCCTTGCGACCCGCCAGAACAGCGAAACGGGCCGCGCGACCGCGACCCGTGCATTGTGGACACTCGCTCGCCTCGGCCGCAATGGCCGGGCCGATTGATCAGGCCTTCAGCCGGCGGCAGAGCGCGTCGAGCTGCTCCAGCGTCCTGTAGGCGATCTTGACCTCGCCCGCACCGCTGGGGCGATGGCTGATGACGACGGAAAGGCCGAGAGCCTCTTCCAGCGCCTTTTCCAGGGCCCGCGTGTCCGGATCCTTCTCGGGCTTCGGCTTCGCGGCAACCGCGCTCTTGGTCTCGCCGCGCGCCTCATCCTGGGCGATGCGTTCGATATCACGGACACTAAGCCCCTGTTCGACAATCCGTTTCGCCATCAGTTCCGGGTCCGAAACAGATAGCAGCGCCCGGGCATGGCCGGCCGAGACGGCGCCTCCGCTGACCAAGGCACGCACCGGCTCCGGCAGCTTCGACAGCCGCAGCGTATTGGCGACATGGCTGCGGCTCTTGCCGATGACCCGCGCCAGATCGTTCTGGGTATAGCTGAATTCGGCGATCAGGCGCTCATAGCCCGCCGCCTCTTCCATCGGGTTGAGGTCAGAGCGCTGCACGTTCTCGACGATGGCGATTTCCAGCGCCTCGCGATCATCGGCTTCGACCAGGATCACCGGCACATCGTGTAGCTCGGCCCGCTGCGCCGCCCGCCAACGCCGTTCTCCGGCGATGATCTCATAGGCATCGAGCATCCCCGGGATCGAACGCACGATGATCGGCTGCAGGATACCGCGCTCGCGGACCGAAGCCGTGAGATCGTCGAGCTCCTCTTCCGCGAAGTTGCGGCGTGGATTGCGCGCGCTCGGCCGCAGGAACTCGACCGGCACGCGGCGCTGGCCCCGGGCCCGCTCGATCGCGCCGATTTCCTCGCCGACATCGCCGATCAGCGCCGCCAGACCGCGGCCAAGGCGGGAACGCCCCTGTTCTTCGGCCATCGCCATTCCTGTCAACCTCTGCGTTCTTGACTGTTAGGCCGCGGCGCGCAGGGTGCGCTCGCGCTTGATCACTTCCGAAGCCAGGCGCAGATAGGCCTGCGATCCCGAGCAGCGCAAATCGTAGAGCAGCGCCGGCTTGCCATAGGACGGCGCCTCCGAAATCCGCACATTACGCGGAATCACGGTCTCATAGACCTTATCGCCGAGGAAACTCCTCACATCGGCCATGACCTGTCCGGACAGGTTGTTGCGCGGATCGAACATCGTCAGCACCACGCCCTGGATGATCAGCCGCGGATTGAGCCCGGCCTTGACCTGCTCCACCGTCTTCAGGAGCTGACTGAGGCCTTCGAGCGCGAAGAACTCGCATTGCAGCGGCACCAGCACTGCATCCGCAGCCGTCATCGCATTGATCGTGATCAGGCTGAGCGAGGGCGGGCAATCGATCAGGACATAGGTCAAATCCTGGCAGCGCTGATCATAGACCAGCTCGTCGATCGCCTTCTTGAGGCGATGCGCGCGGTCCTTGGCCGAGGCGATCTCGAGCTCGACGCCGAGGAGGTCGAGCGTCGAGGGCGCCAGCGACAGCCCGGGCACCGCCGTCGGCTGCAAGGCCTGCCCGAGCCCGACATCGCCGCAGAGCACGTCATAGGTCGAGGATTTGCGGCTGCGCCGGTCGACACCGAGCCCCGTCGAGGCGTTGCCCTGCGGGTCGAGGTCGACGATCAGCACCTTCTCGCCGATGGCCGCCAGCGCCGTGCCCAGATTGATCGCGGTCGTCGTCTTGCCGACGCCACCCTTCTGGTTTGCGAGCGCGATCACGCGCGGACGGCGCTGCGGGATCACGGATATGACATCTGTCATGGATCGGCTCGTCTCTCGGCCGAGCGAACCATCAGGATTCGCGCAGCGTCGTCGGTCACGGAAGAAACGGTTGTTGCTTGAATCTTCCAATATCTGGCCGAGTCGGTCAATTCCGTATCTAGATGTTGTCCCTTGGGAAAGAGTCCAAGCGCACCGGTTCTCAACAGCTCTTCGCACCAGCCGAGCAATTGGGCGAGCGGCGCAAGCGCGCGGGCCGTCACCACATCGACCTTGCCGGCGAAGCCGCCGACCGCATCCTCGATCCGCGCATTGTGAACCTTGACCCGTGCCCCGGTGACCCGCGCCGCATGACGCAGGAAGGCGCATTTGCGGGCATTGCTTTCGACGAGATCGATCTGGCCGATGCCACATTCGGCCAGGCAGATGCCGATGACGAGCCCCGGAAAGCCCCCGCCCGAGCCGAGATCGAGCCAATGCTCCCGCTCGGAGGCCAGGTTGAAGAGCTGGAGCGAGTCGGCGATGTGCCGTGTCCAGACATCCGCCAGCGTAGCCGAGGAGACCAGATTCTTGGCGGCCTGCCAGCGCTCCAGCTCCGCCACCAGCGCGGCGAGGCGCTCCTCTGTTTCACGTGAAACAGGCGTCAAGCGCAAAGCGCGCTGCCTGTCGCTCTTATCAACAGTCACGATACGCCTGTGGATAAATTCGCCGAGCGGCTTTTGCGGGCATGCGCCGCCAGCAAGGTCAGGGCCGCCGGCGTCATGCCCTCGATTTTTCCGGCCTGTGCCAGATCGGCGGGCCGCACCGCAGCGAGCTTCGCCTTGAGCTCGTTCGACAGGCCCGAAATCGTATCGAGATCGAGATCCGTCGGGACTTTCAGTGCCTGGTCGCGGCGATAGGCCTGGATCTCCGCCGCCTGCCGATCGAGATAGACCGCATAGACGGCATCGGCCGTCACGCGGTCGGTCACGGACGCGGAATGGGCCTGAAGCTGCGGCCAGATCGCGGCCAGCTGCTCGAAGGTAACGTCCGGATAGGACAGGATCTGATAGGCGCTACGCCGCAGCCCGTCGCGGTTGAGCTGTATCCCCCCGATCTGCGCCTGCTGCGGCGTGAGCTGCAGCCCCTGAAGTTCAGAACGCAGAGCTTCAATCGCGCCGTTGCGTGCCTCGAAAGCCGCCAGCCTGGCCGAACCGACGATGCCGAGCTCCGTCCCGAGCATCGTCAAGCGCTCATCCGCATTGTCTACCCGCAGCGACAGGCGGAATTCCGCGCGCGAGGTGAACATTCGATACGGTTCCGTAACGCCATGCGTCACGAGATCATCCACCAGGACGCCGATATAGGATTGGGCCCGGTCGAAGATCGCCGGTTCCCGCCCGCTCGCCCGACGTGCCGCATTCAGGCCGGCCAGCAATCCCTGGGCCCCGGCCTCCTCATACCCCGTCGTACCGTTGATCTGCCCGGCCAGGAAGAGCCCGCCGATGGCGCGTGTCTCCAGGGTGTTGTTCAATGCGCGCGGATCGATGAAGTCATACTCGATCGCGTAGCCCGGCCGCAGCATCGCTGCTCGTTCCAGACCCGGAATGGTCTTGAGCAGGTCGCGCTGAACATCCTCCGGCAACGAGGTCGAGATACCGTTGGGATAAACGGTGTCGTCGTCGAGACCTTCCGGCTCGAGAAAGATCTGATGGCCGTCGCGGTCGCCGAAGCGGCCGACCTTGTCCTCGATCGAGGGACAATAGCGCGGACCGCGCCCCTCGATCTGCCCCGAGAACATCGGCGCGCGATGGAGATTGGCGCGGATCAGGTCGTGACCGGCCATGGTCGTGCGGGTGATGCCGCATGAAATCTGCGGATTGGTGATCTTCTCGGTCAGCGCCGAGAACGGCTCGGGCAATTCGTCGCCGGGCTGCATCTCCAGCGCCGCCCAGTCGATCGTGCGGCCATCGAGGCGGGGAGGGGTGCCGGTCTTGAGCCGGCCCAGCGGAAAGCCATGGCGCTCCAGCGTCGCGGAGAGGCCAAGCGACGGCGCCTCCCCGACGCGCCCCGCCGGAATCTTGGTTTCCCCGATATGAATCAGACCGCGCAAAAACGTCCCGGTCGTCAACACGACCGTTCCGGCAGCGAATCGACGTCCATCGGCGAGCAGAACTGCCGAGACACGCCCGTCCTGAACCTCGATATCGAACGCGTCACCGGCAATGACATCGAGATTCGGCTGCTCCGCCAGCAGATCCTGCACCGCCAGCCGGTAGAGCTTGCGGTCGGCCTGAGCCCGGGGACCGCGTACCGCCGGCCCCTTGCGGCGGTTAAGCATGCGGAACTGGATACCGCCGCGATCGGCAGCGCGCCCCATGATGCCGTCGAGCGCGTCGATCTCGCGCACGAGATGCCCTTTGCCGAGCCCGCCGATCGCCGGGTTGCAGGACATCACGCCGATCGTTTCGGGCTTGTGCGTCACCAGCGCGGTCCGCGCGCCGAACCGCGCCGCGGCCGCAGCGGCTTCCGTCCCGGCATGGCCGCCGCCGACGACGATGACATCGTAGGTTTGCGCGAGGGATGACATGGGTTTTCGCTAGCGAAGCAAAGGGTACCGGTCAATCGCCGATTGTACCACCGGAGCCAGGACGGCCCTCACTTGCCGATGCAGAACCCGGCAAAGAGATGATCCAGCACATCCTCGACGCCAATGCGTCCCACCAGCCGCTCCAGCGCCATCACCGCAAGGCGGATATCCTCGGCCAGCAATTCGCTCGGTGCACCCACGGATTTGGTCGCGCGCTCCAGCGCGGCGATGGCGTCGGCGACTGCGATGCGGTGGCGCTCGCGCGTCAACAACGCGGGCTCGCCTTGCCCGAGCCCGCGCAGATACTCCCCGATGGCCGCAAGAAGCTCCGGCAGCCCTTCGCCATTCTTCACCGAAATGGCGCGCTCGCCAGGCAGAACGGTTCCGCCAAGATCGGCCTTCGTCGCGACAGGGATCTGCGGAACCTCTTCCGCCGTCCGGTACGGCTCCGAATCGATCCCGCGCAGGCTGAGGACGAGGTCGGCGCGCTCCAGCAGCGCGCGAGCGCGCCTGACACCCTCCACCTCGATCGGATCGAGGCTCTCCCGCAGACCGGCCGTGTCGATCAGGATGACCGGCAAGCCATCGAGGTCGAGCCTGACCTCGAGCGCATCCCGCGTCGTTCCGGCAACGGGCGAGACGATGGCCACATCGCGACGCGCCAGCGCATTCAGCAGGCTCGACTTGCCGGCATTGGGTGGGCCCGCCAGGACGACGACGAAGCCTTCGCGCACGCGCTCGCCCATGGCGAAACTGCCGAGTGCCCTGCGCAGCGATCCCAGGACGCTAGCTGCGATCCGCATGGCCTCGTCATGCAAGGGCCCCTCGACATCGCCTTCATCGGAAAAGTCGATCTCGGCGGCGAGCAGCGTCATGGCTTCCAGCAGTTGCGTGCGCCATTGCCCCGCCAGAACGCCGAGCGCGCCGTCCATCTGGCGCAAGGCCTGCCGCCGCTGCCATTCCGTTTCCGAATCGATCAGATCGGCGAGACCCTCCACCGCCGCCAGATCGAGCTTGCCGGCCTCGAAGGCGCGACGGGTGAATTCGCCGGCTTCCGCCAGCCGCAAACCCGGTAGTGCCGTGAGATGTCGCAGTAGTGCCGCAAGCACCGCACGCGAGCCATGTATATGAAATTCAACGATATCTTCGCCGGTAAAGCTGGTAGGGCCAGGGAAGAACAGAACGAGTCCCCGGTCGATCACCTGGCCCTCGGCATCGCGGAGCACCCGCAAGGTCGCCAGCCTTGGCGGAGGTATGATCCCTGCCGTCGTTTCGAGAGCGAATCGAACACGTGGCCCCGATACGCGCAGCACGGCGACACCGGCCCGACCGGGTGCCGAGGACAGCGCGACAATGGTAGATTGCGGGTCGTGACCGCTCATGGTGCCCACCCCGCGCCAGGAAGGACTGCCGCATGAACCGCCTCTCCGGCGCTGCCAGCCCCTATCTGCTCCAGCATCGCGACAACCCCGTCGAGTGGTGGGAATGGAGCCCGGAGGCCTTCGCCGAAGCCCGGCGCAGCAACCGCCCCGTGCTGCTCTCGATCGGCTATGCCGCCTGCCATTGGTGCCATGTCATGGCGCATGAGAGCTTCGAGAATGCGGCGACCGCCGCCGTCATGAACGAGCTTTTCGTGAACATCAAGGTCGATCGCGAGGAGCGCCCGGACATCGACCATGTCTACATGAGCGCGCTGCACAGCCTCGGCGAGCAGGGCGGCTGGCCCCTGACCATGTTCCTGACGCCGGATGGCGACGCCTTCTGGGGTGGCACCTATTTCCCGCCGGAGCCCCGCCACGGCCGGCCATCCTTCACGGCCGTGCTGCGACAGCTTTCCGCGATCTTCCAGCGCGAGCCGGAGCGAATCGCGAGCAATGCCGCGGCGATCCGTGAAGCGTTGCAGCGGGCCGAAACCGTGACGCTCGCCGCTATCGGGGAGCCGGATCTCGACCATCTCGCCACGCAGATCGCGAGCGCCTTCGACCCGGTCGATGGCGGCCTCAAGGGTGCGCCGAAATTCCCGAATGCCGGACTGGTCGAATTACTCTGGCGCGCGGGAACCCGGCAGCCAGCTTCCGAAGCCGCCTTGCAGGCGGGCGTTCTGACGCTGGATCGGATGGCCCGTGGCGGCATTCACGATCATCTCGGCGGTGGCTTCGCCCGCTATGCCGTCGATGGGCGCTGGCTCGTGCCCCATTTCGAGAAGATGCTCTACGACAACGCCCAGCTCCTGTCGCTCTATGCCCTCGAGGCGAAGCGCAGCGGAAGCGGGCTGGCGAGGGACGCGGCGGCGGGAATCGTCAACTGGCTCGAGCGCGAGATGCTTCTGCCGGAAGGCGCCTTCGCCGCCAGCCTCGATGCCGATTCCGAAGGCGTCGAAGGCAAGTTCTATGTCTGGTCCCTGGCCGAGATCACCGCGCTTCTCAGGCCGGACGATGCCGCGTTGTTCGCCCGGCATTACGATGTCACCGCCCATGGCAATTGGGAGGAAACCAACATCCTCAACCGGCTCGACACGCCGGACCCGGATGCGGAGACCGCGTCACGGCTCGCCGCCATGAGGGAGCGGCTGCTCGCGGTGCGGGCTCTGCGCATAGCACCTGCGCGGGATGACAAGATCCTCGCCGATTGGAACGGGCTGATGATCGCCGCGCTCGCCCGCGCTTCCGGCTTGCTGGGTCAGCCGCATTGGCTCGACCTCGCCAGAAGCGCCTACCGTTTCGTTGCCGAATCGATGGCGGCCGGCGATGGCCTTGCTCATTCCTATCGCCTCGGCCGGCTGATCAGACCCGGCTTCGCCCTTGACCACGCAGCCATGATCGATGCGGCCCTGGCCTTGCACGATTTGACGCTGGAGCAGCACTACCTCGAAGACGCGCGGCGCTGGTCACGGCATCTCGATCGGCACTACCGGGATGCAGACACGGGCCTCCTCGGGATGACTCGGCCTGAATCGGGAGAGCTGCCAGTCCTACCGAGGCCGACTCACGACGACGCGGTGCCCAATGCGCTCGGCGTCCATGCCGCCAATCTCGTGCGGCTCGCGGCCAAGACCGGCGCTCTGGCGAACAGGGAGCAAGCCCAGGCCTTGATGAAAGCCGCCTTGCAGGCGGCCGCGCGCGCACCGATGGCCCATGGCTCGGTCCTGAACGCCTACGATCTTGCTCGCAACGGCGTCGAGATCGTTCTGGCCGGGCCCGAGCGCGCGGCCTTCCGCGCGGCAGCACGCAGCCTGCCCTACACGACGACGATCCTGATCGACTGCCCGGATGACGACGCCTTGCCGCCGGATCATCCGGCCTCCGCCATGCTGCGACAGGCGGGACGCGGCGCGGCCTTCATCTGTTTCGAGGGTCGCTGCCTGCCACCCGTCACGGATCCGAATCGATTGCCCGAGGCCATCGCCGACGGCCGATAGCGCTTGCAGGTTCAAGGACAGCCAAACGAAAACGCCGCCGCTCCTGGCAGAGCGGCGGCGTCGGATCGAACGGGCCTGAGTGGTTGAGACCAGCCGGTCAGGTGTTCATGGAATCGAAGAATTCCGAGTTCTGCTTGGTCTGGCGCAGCTTGTCCAACAGGAACTCGATCGCGTCCTGCGGGCCCATCGGGTTGAGGATGCGGCGCAGCACATAGGTCTTCTGCAGGTCCGAGCGCGGCGTGATGAGCTCTTCCTTGCGGGTGCCGGACTTGATGATGTCGATCGCCGGGAAGATGCGCTTGTCGGCCACCTTGCGGTCGAGAATGATTTCCGAGTTGCCGGTGCCCTTGAACTCTTCGAAGATCACCTCGTCCATGCGCGATCCCGTATCGATCAGCGCGGTGGCCACGATGGTCAGCGAGCCGCCTTCCTCGATGTTGCGGGCCGCGCCGAAGAAGCGCTTCGGGCGCTGCAGCGCATTGGCGTCGACACCGCCGGTCAGCACCTTGCCGGAGGACGGAACGACAGTGTTGTAGGCACGGCCGAGACGCGTGATCGAATCCAGCAGGATCACCACGTCACGGCCATGCTCGACAAGGCGCTTGGCCTTCTCGATCACCATTTCCGCAACCTGGACGTGGCGCGACGCCGGCTCGTCGAAGGTCGAGGACACGACCTCGCCCTTCACCGAGCGCTGCATGTCCGTGACTTCCTCGGGCCGCTCGTCGATCAGCAGCACGATCAGATAGCACTCGGGATGATTGGTCGTGATCGACTGGGCGATGTTCTGCAACAGCACGGTCTTGCCGGTGCGCGGCGGCGCCACGATCAGGGCGCGCTGGCCCTTGCCGATCGGCGCCACGATGTCGATGACGCGCGGCGAGAAATCCTTCTTGGTCGGATCCTGCACCTCGAGCTTGAGCCGCTGATCCGGATAGAGCGGCGTCAGGTTGTCGAAGTGAATCTTGTGCTTGATCTTCTCCGGGTCTTCGAAATTGACCGTGTTGACCTTGAGCAGCGCGAAATAGCGTTCGCCATCCTTCGGCCCGCGGATCGGCCCCTCGACCGTATCGCCGGTGCGCAGGCCGAACTTCCGGATCTGCGAAGGCGAGACATAGATGTCGTCCGGGCCGGGCAGATAGTTCGAATCGGGCGAACGCAGGAAGCCGAAGCCGTCCTGCAACACCTCGACGACGCCCTCGCCCAGGATTTCCGTCTCACGCGCGGCGAGCTGCTTGAGGATGGCGAACATCAGCTCCTGCTTGCGCATGGTGCTGGCGTTCTCGACCTCCACCTCCTCGGCAAAGGTCAGCAGTTCGGTCGGAGACTTGCTCTTGAGCTCTTGGAGCTTGATTTCCCGCATGGGGCACCCGGATCTAACGCCCCGCTAAGGCGGGGTGGGGATGGTACTGGAGTGATCGACTTGGGTTCGAACCGAACCTGCGCGGGGGGATTGTGCGCCATGAGTTGCTGCGGGGCAGCGGGCTCACGAACAGTCGACAACAGGGAGGACGCTGGAGAAGCGTGGCATTCTGATAACGGGAAATGCCGCTGGGCTCAAGCGGGAAACGACGGCTCCCGTCAGAACGGCTTCACGATGACGAGAATGACGATGCCGACCATGAGCAACGCCGGCACTTCGTTGAGAATGCGATAATAGCGCGCCGACTTGGTGTTCCGGTCCGCAGCGAAGTCCTTCACCCGCCGGGACAGGACGCCATGGATCCCGGAGAGAAGGATGACGAGCAGGAACTTGGCGTGGAGCCAGCCGCCTTTGAAGGCGAAAGCGTACCAGGCGAGGTAGAGCCCGAGCACCCAGGTCGCGATCATCGCCGGATTGATGATGCCCTTGAGCAGCCGTCGCTCCATGACCTTGAAGGTCTCGGACTGAATCGAGCCGATCTGCGCTTCGGCGTGATAGACCATCAATCGCGGCAGATAGAGCATTCCGGCCATCCAGGAGATGACCGCCATGACGTGGAAAGCCTTGATCCATTCATACATGGCTTGAGCCTTTCAGCCGCGCACTGCCTTGAGCAGACGTTCGACATGGGAAATCGGCGTGTCCGGCAGGATGCCGTGGCCGAGATTGAACACGAAGGGAGCCGAACCGAAAGCGGCCAGGATCGCCTCGGTCTCCCGCTCCAGCTCTGGCCCGCCAGCGCGAAGGATCTGCGGATCGAGGTGCCCCTGCACCGGCACGAGCGACTGGATCTCGTCACGCACGAAATCCCGGTCGATCCCGCTTTCGAGGCCGACGGCATCGACGCCGGTTCCCCGGACATAATCCGGGATCAGCCGGCCGGCGCCTCGGGGGAAGCCGATGATGCGGACCTGCGGATGCACCGCCCGAACCCCGTCGACAATCCGTTTCGTCGGCGCGATGCACCAGCGCTGGAAATCCTCGGGAGCGAGCACGCCGGCCCAGCTATCGAAAATCTGCACCGCGTCGACTCCGGCGGCGATCTGGGCGTTGAGATAGGTGATCGATGCCGCGACGATCCGGTCGATGATCTCCTGGAACAACGCCGGGTTCCGGGCGAAGAGCGCGCGCGCCGGCCCCTGGTCCGGCGTACCGCGGCCGGCAACCATATAGGTCGCCACCGTCCAGGGCGCGCCACAGAAGCCGATGAAGCCGGTCTGCCTGGGCAGGGTACCGCGGACGCGCTGCACCGTCTCGATGATCGGCGTGAGCTTGCCGTCATCCGCCAGCTTATCGATGGCTGCGAGCTTCTCCTGCGTATCGACGGGTTCGAGACGCGGCCCCTCGCCCTCCGCGAACCAGAGCTTCTGGCCCAGCGCCTGCGGCACCACAAGAATGTCGGAAAAGAGGATGGCCGCGTCGAAACCAAATCGGCGAATCGGCTGGAGCGTCACCTCGGCGGCCAGCTCAGGATTGTAGCACAGTGACAGGAAGCTGCCGGCACGCGCCCGAACCTCGCGGTACTCCGGCAGAAAACGCCCGGCTTGCCGCATCAACCAGATTGGCGGCTTCGACAGAACCTCGCCTGAAAGTGCCCGCAGGATGGCAGGTGTCTCGGTCGTCACAGAGCCTGCCGGGCGATCCATCTCACATCCTCTATTAAAACAAAGAGATTCTTAGAAAGACTCTTTTTTTTGACTCTTGGGCAGGGGAGATAGCCCGCCGCAATTCTGTCCACAACCGTTCCACAGGCGGTGGGACAGCAGGTCGCGGTCGGTTCATCCGGACCAAAGCCGTTAAGGCTTTCTTAACGAATGGAATCCGGCGGTTCACTCCGACCCGTCGGAATGATTCACGTGAAACACTTTCTTTACCATGCACAGCCGCCGGCCTGTTGATCGTTGGGCCGAGTTGTACAGGGGCAGCGCCCGGGCTCGTCGCTTGCGAGTCTTATCCACATCACTCCCGATGCCATGGGATAACCCATCGGCTCTCCGGATCGGCGAGGCCGATTTGCCAAAGCCGCATCTCGCGTTAGAGGTGAAACGAGCTTCACCGCGAGGGCTGCCGTGGTTCGCAATTACTTCCACCTTCATCTCGTCTCCGACGCGACCGGCGAGACGCTGATCGCGGTCAGCCGCGCCGCGGCCGCGCAATATGAAACCGTCTCGGCGATCGAGCATGTCTATCCGCTGGTGCGTTCGGAGGCGCAGCTTGCCCGCGTCCTTGCCGAGATCGAATCCTCGCCCGGTGTCGTGCTCTACACCCTGGTCGAGCCGGAGTGGCAGGAGAAGCTGGAGAATTTCTGCCGGGAGCTCGGCTGTCCCTGCCTGTCGGTTCTCCAGCCGGTGCTGTCCTTGTTCCAGTCCTATCTGGGCCAGACCTCGGCGACGAAACCGGGCGCGCAACACGTGCTCAACACCGAATATTTCCGCCGCATCGACGCGATGAACTACACGCTGTTGCACGATGACGGCCAGATGGGCGGGGACCTCGAGAGCGCCGACGTGATCCTTGTCGGCATCAGCCGCACCTCGAAGACGCCCACGAGCATCTACCTCGCCAATCGCGGCATCAAGACCGCGAACATCCCCCTCGTGCCGAACGTGCCCCTGCCGGTCGAGCTGGACGGGGCGCGGAAACCCTTGATCGTCGGGCTCGTCGCGAGCCCCGACCGCATCGTGCAGATCCGGCAGAACCGCCTGCTCTCGCTGCGCGCCGATGACGAGACGCCCTATGTCGACCCGGCAGCGGTTGCCGACGAGGTCGCCCAGTCGCGCCGCCTCTGCGCCCGCAAGGGCTGGCCGGTGATCGACGTGACGCGCCGCTCGATCGAGGAGACGGCCGCCTCGATCCTCGATCTGCTGCGCGACCACCGTATGAAGTTCATCGCGACATGACGCGGCTGTGGCTATCGCCGGCGCCACTTATCCTCGCCTCGGGCAGCGTCACCCGCCGCGACATGCTGGTCGCCGCCGGGCTTCCGGTCGAGACCGTCAAGCCGGGTATCGACGAGCGTGCCGTCGAAAAACCGCTGGCCGCGCAAGGGGTGACGGCGGACCGGATTGCCGCGGCTCTGGCGGAAGCCAAGGCGCTCTCCGTCTCGCAGGAACGGACCGGCCGGATCGTGCTCGCCGCCGACCAGACCCTGACCTGCGAGGGCGTGGCCTTCCACAAGCCGGAGAACGCGGCAGCGGGAAGCAGCCAGATCGCGTCTCTCGCAGGACGGAGGCATGAGCTGCATTCCGCCTTCGCGCTGGCGCGGGACGGGGAGGTCCTGGCGCGTGGCTGCGAAACTGCACGGCTGACGATGCGGCCGCTCGATTCCGCTTTCATCGCTCGCTATGTCGAAGCCGCCGGCCCGGCCATCCTCTCCAGCGTCGGCGGCTATCAGCTCGAAGGGCTCGGCGCGCAGCTCTTCGAGCGGATCGAGGGCGATCACTTCACCATCCTCGGCTTGCCGCTGCTGCCCGTCCTCTCGGCCCTGCGCGATCTCGGCCATCTCGCCCGCTAACTGGATTTCGCGATGTCTCCTCAGTGCTTCGTCATCGGCCACCCCATCGCGCATTCGCGCTCGCCGCTGATCCATCGCGAATGGCTCAGGCAATACGGGATCGCCGGCTCCTATGAACGCATCGACGTGGCCCCGGTCGATCTGCCGGCCTTCGTCGCGAGGCTGCGAGACGGCGAGTTCGCCGGCGGCAATGTCACGGCGCCGCTCAAGGAAGCGATGATGGCGCTGGTCGACGAGGTCAGCGAGGCTGGCCGGGTGGTTGGAGCCGTCAACACGCTCTGGCGCGATGGCGGCCGGATCATCGCGGATAACACCGATGTGTCCGGCTTCCTCGCTCATCTCGACGCGACCAGTCCCGACTGGGAGAGCCGGGTGAACACGATCCTCGTTCTCGGTGCCGGCGGCGCTGCGCGTGGCGTCGCCTTCGGTCTCCAGTCGCGCGGGATCGGCCGCATCCTGATCGCCAACCGCAGCCGCGCCCGCGCCGACGAGCTCGCCGCAGCTTTCGGAGCGCCGCTGGAGGTGATCGATTGGGAGCGCCGGAGCGAGGCCGTCGGGCAGGTCGATCTCATCGTCAACACGACGCCGCTTGGCCTGCAGGGCAAGCCGCCGCTGGAGATGGACCTCTCGGCTCTGCGGCCGGGCACCATCGTCGACGACATCAACTACGTCCCGCTGAAGACGGCGCTGCTCGCCGAGGCGGAACGGCGCGGCGGCATCATCGTCGACGGCCTCGGCATGTTGCTGCACCAGGCGACACCCGGCTTCGCCCGCTGGTTCGGCGTCTCGCCGCAGGTGACGCCGGCACTGCGCGGCCTGATCGAAGCCGATATCCTGAAGGCCTGATTCGCGGGACGTGGACATGACCTTCGTACTGGGGCTGACGGGCTCGATCGGAATGGGCAAATCGACGACCGCCGGACTCTTCGTGAAGCAGGGCGTGCCACTGCATGATGCCGATGCCGCCGTGCACCGCCTGCATCGCGGCCGGGCCGTGGCGCCGATCGCGGCAGCCTTTCCCGGCACGGTCGTCGATGGCGTGGTCGATCGCGCCAGGCTCGGGGCGGCGGTACTGGGAAAGCCCGAGGCGCTCAAGCAGCTCGAAGCGATCATCCATCCGCTCGTGCGCGAGGAGGAGGAGGCGTTCCTTGCACGGTGTCGTGCAGAGGGCGCCGGCCTCGCGGTCATCGATGTGCCGCTCCTGCTCGAGACGGGCGGCGAGGGGCGCTGCGATGCCGTGCTCGTCGTGACGGCTCCGGCCGAGGTTCAGCGCGAGCGCGTGCTGTCACGCCCCGGCATGACGGCGGAGAAGTTCGCCGCGATCCTGTCGCGCCAGATGCCGGATGCGGAGAAGCGTCGCCATGCCCATTTCCTTGTGGACACCTCGCGCGGCCTCATGGCCGCCGAACGGCAAGTCCGCTCTATCCTGACGGCATTGGCCGCGCGCCCCGGACGTAGGGGCGGCCCAGAGCTCCGGAACAAGGTCCCGACCGATGCGTGAGATCGTCCTGGACACCGAAACCACAGGCGTCGAGCCCCATAACGGCGACCGCATCGTCGAGATCGGCTGCGTCGAGCTGATCAACCACTGCCCGAGCGGGCGCAACTACCACGTCTACATCAATCCCGAACGCTCGATGCCGGTCGAGGCCTTCAACGTTCACGGGCTCTCGGAGCAGTTCCTCTCCGACAAGCAGGTCTTTGCCGAGATCGCCCAAGAGTTCCTGGACTTCATCGCCGATGCCCGGCTGGTGATCCACAACGCCGCCTTCGACGTCGGCTTCATCAACATGGAGTTCAAGCGCCTCGGCCTGCCGCCGATCGAGCCGGCCCGCGTGGTCGATTCGCTGTCGATGGCGCGCCGCAAGCATCCCGGCGCCTCCAACAGCCTCGACGCGCTCTGCTCGCGCTACGGCATCGACAACAGCCGCCGCACCAAGCACGGCGCGCTGCTCGACTCCGAGATCCTGGCCGAGGTCTATATCGAGCTGATCGGCGGCAAGCAGGCCTCGCTCGGCCTCGGCGTCGAGGCGGCGGCGGGGCGACAGGGACTCGCCGCGCCCGTGCTGGAGAAGCCGCAGCGCCAGCGCCCGCTGGCACCGCGTCTCGACGAGGCCGCCATCAAGGCGCATGAGGCCTTCATCCTCAGCTCGCTGAAGGCCCCGCTCTGGAAGGGCTATCTCGGCATCACCGACGAGGCGGCTCAGTAAGCCTTGGGCGTCATTCTCGGGCGGCGCGAAGCGCAGACCCGGGAATCTCGAGACCAGAAAGCTCCGAGCCTCCGTCGGCAAGAGATGCTCGGGTCAAGCCCGAGCATGACGCCTGGCTACGAGATGGGAGCTTACGAAGCCCGCCGGCGCGACAGCATGTTGAGCGCCTCGACCAGCGCCGAGAAGGCCATCGCCGCGTAGACATAGCCCTTCGGCACATGGACGCCGAAACCCTCTGCGATCAGCATGCCGCCGATCATCAGCAGGAAGCCGAGCGCCAGCATCACGATGGTCGGGTTCCTCTCGATGAACCGCGCCAGCGGATCGGCGGCGAGCAGCATCGTCAATACCGCGACGATCACCGCGATCACCATCACCGGGACATGCTCGGTCATGCCGACCGCGGTGATGATCGAGTCGATCGAGAAGACGAGGTCGAGCAGCAGGATCTGGACGATCACCCCGCCGAAGGTGACGCCGGCCGCGCGGCCGCCATCGAACATGTCCGGGCCCGGATCGGGATCGACCTTGTGATGGATCTCCTTCGTCGCCTTCCAGACCAGGAACAGGCCGCCAGCGATCAGGATGAGGTCGCGCCATGAGAAGGGCTGGCCGAGGACCGTGAAGAGCGGGGCGGTGAGCTTGACGATGATCGCGACCGTGCTGAGCAGCGCGAGCCGCAGGACGAGCGCGAGCCCGATGCCGATCTTGCGGCCTTTCGAGCGCTGATGCTCCGGCAGCTTGTTGGTCAGGATCGAGATGAAGATCAGGTTGTCGATGCCGAGCACGACCTCCATGGCGATCAATGCTCCGAGCGCGGCCCAAACGGCGGGGTCGGAAGCAAGCGTCATAAGGGCGTCCATCGGGTCTCCATCGGATAAGGAAAAGGCGGGCGTCCCGATTGGGGCGTCCGCCAGATGCGCATCCGACATGGCGAGGGGCCAGAGCCTTCGCAAGGGCAACAATCATCCGCAACAAACGAAAAAGGGCCCGCGAGGGGCCCTTTTTGTTGGCGTGGGAAGTGCCGGCGTTCAGGAATTGGCGGCGCTGGGCTGACCCTGCACCTGCTGCTGATAGAGCGCCGCGAAATCGATCGGCGGCACGTAGAAGGCCGGGAAGCCGCCATTCTGCACCGCTTCGGCGATGATCTGGCGCGCGAAGGGGAAGAGCAGGCGCGCGCAGTCGATCACCAGCACGGGGTGGATGTGCTCCTCGGGAATGTTCTGCAGCCGGAAGACGCCGGCATAGCTCAGGTCGAAGGCGAACAGCGTCTCGCCGTTGAGCTCGGCCTTGCCCTCGAGCTTCAGCACGGTCTCGTAATCGATCCCGCCGATATTGCTCGTGCCGACATTGACCTGCAGCGACATCTGCGGGCCCGCCTGGGCGTCCTGCTGGGCGAGCGCGCGCGGCGCCTTCGGGTTCTCGAAGGAGAAATCCTTGGTGTACTGGATCAGGGCATTGAGGCTCGGAGCCGTATCAGCGGCGCCGGCGCCGTTGCCGTTGGGAAGTTCGTTGGCCATCGGTCCCATCTTGTTCTGGCAGGCTGTCTCGGGAAATCCCGCGCCTCCTTGGGCATTCGAGATTGCGCTCCGCCTCCGGGGCGACGCGCGCGTCGGCTATCATGGACACGAGAACGGCACAAGAAGTCGCCTTCACAAGCCGGGGGGTGGATGTTACGAGCCTGTCTCACCATATCACTGTGGTGACGGCCCGCCGCCGGCGATCTGGCAGCGGTTAGAACCATGACAATACGGGGAGCCGCGGGTCAGCCTTCAATGCAAAATTCCTTCGACATAACGACTCTGGTCTTCTTGGCTCTGGCCGTTTTCGTCGCCTGGAAGCTGCGCTCTGTCCTCGGTCAGAAGACCGGCAACGAGCAGCCGCCGAAGGATCCCTTCATTCGTCGCGAGGCGCCGCCGGTGCGGCCGGACCAGGCGCAATCGTCCGACAAGCGCGACAATGTCATCCGTCTGCCCGGCGCGGCCAACGACCCTGCTGCCGTTCCCGTCCCGGCGGCCGAGCGCTGGAAGGATATCGCCCCGCCGGATTCGCCGATCGGCCAGGGCATCGACGCGATTATCCGGCAAGAGCCGGATTTCGATCCGCGCGCCTTCGTCGAAGGTGCCAAATCCGCCTATGAGACCATCGTCACGGCCTTCGCCCGCGGCGATCGCAAGATGCTGAAGGGCTTGCTGGCAAAGGAGGTCTATGACGGCTTCGAGCAGGCCATCACCGAGCGCGAGAAGCGCAACGAGAAAGCGGAATCCAACTTCGTCTCAATCGACAAGGCCGATCTGACCGCGGTCGAGGTCAAGGGCAAGGCGGCCCAGGTGACGATCGCCTTCGTCTCGCAGCTCATCAGCGCGACGCGCGACGCGCAAGGCGCCGTCGTCGACGGCAGCGCCGATCAGGTTTCGGAGGTCAACGACATCTGGACCTTCTCGCGCCAGCTTGGCAGCAGGGACCCCAACTGGCTTCTCGTCGCCACCGAAGCCGGCGCGTGATCCGTGGCGCCGCGGCCGCGCTCGCGCTGCTGGCGGCCTCTTCTTTTCCTGTCATGACGGCTCTGGCTTCGCCTTTTCCTCTTCCGGACGGCGCCCGCGCCGAACCGCTGTCGCCGGGCGAGATCGCCGGCTGGCAGCAGGACGATCAGGCCAGGGCTTTTGCCATCTTCGCACAGGGCTGCATGGCGGACCCGCCATTGCGTCAGGCGGTGCCTTTGCCGGATGGGCTGGATGCCGCTTGCGAGAAGGCGAAGGCGCTGGCTGCGGCCGGTCCCGTCAGCGCCGGGCAGGCGCGCGATTTCTTCGAGCGGAATTTCAGCTTCTGGCGCATCCGCCCGGCCGATGCGGAAACCGGCTTCATGACCGGGTATTTCGAGCCGGAATTCGAGGGCGCGCTGACGCGTTCCGACGCGTTCCCGACCCCGCTCTATGACCGCCCGAAGGATCTGGTGACGCGCCAGCCCGGCGACGACTGGCCCGGCCTCGACAAGGCTCTCTCGGCCGCCCGCCGCACCGGTGACGGCCTCGAACCCTTCCCCGACCGCACTGCGATCGAGACCGGCGCGCTCGACGGGCAAGGACTCGAAATCCTCTGGCTGCGCGATTCCGTCGATCGCTTCGTGCTGCAGGTTCAGGGCTCCGGCCGCGTGCGCTTGCCCGACGGCTCGGTGACGCGGCTCACCTATTCCGGCCGCAACGGCCTGCCCTATACCTCGCTCGGCCGCGTGCTCAGCCAGCGTGAGAATATCCCGCCAGAGCAGATGACCATGGACCGCCTCGTCGCCCGGCTGAAGGCCGATGCCGGCTTCGCGCGCGACCTCATCCGCCTCAACCGCTCCTTCGTCTTCTTCACCCGCCGCGACGACCTTCCGGCGGAGGTCGGGCCGATCGGCGGCGCCGGGCTGCCGCTGACGCCGCTGCGCAGCATCGCCATCGATCGCAATATTTGGCCCTATGGCCTGCCGGTCTGGATCGATGCGACCATTCCCGATGGCGTAGGGAGTGATGAGCATCTCGCCCGGCTGACGATCGCGCAGGACACCGGTTCCGCCATCCTCGGCGCGGCGCGCATGGACCTCTTCGTCGGTTCCGGCGCTGCCGCCGGACACCGCGCCGGGCTGATCCGGCATCCCGTTTCCTTCACTGTGCTCTGGCCGCGCTGAGATGCGGTCGCGCCGGGGCAAGACGCTGACGGAGGCCGATATCGCGCTCTGGCGACAGGTGGCGCGCTCGGTCAAACCGTTGCCGGGCCGTGCGCCCGTGGAACCCGAGTCCACTCCGCCGCCCGTAGCGCCCGCGCCGACGGAGACCTCCGTTCTTGTCGTTGCAAGCATGTCCGCGGCGAAGACGGCCCCGCCGGCCGCTCCGCCGCTCGCGCCGATCGAGCGCCGCCTGCGCACGCAGCTTCGGCGCGGCCAGCAAACCGTCGAGGCCTCGATCGACCTGCACGGCATGCGCCAGGGCGAGGCGCATCTGGCGCTCTGCGCCTTCCTGCGGCGCGAACAGGCGCGCGGCACACGCATCTGCCTCGTCGTGACCGGTAAGGGCGGCCCGGCTCCGGCCTTGTTCGGCGAGGAGCGCGGCGTCCTGCGTCGGATGGTGCCGCATTGGTTGCGGCTCGCGGAGCTGCGCCCGCTGGTGCTGGGCTTCGAGGAGGCCGAGCAGCGCCATGGCGGCTCGGGCGCGCTCTATGTACGCCTGCGGCGGCTCAGGGAGTTCGGGCCGTGACGCCCTTCGGCCGGCGCGTGCGCGAGCTGCGGCAGCAGCGCGGCCTCACGCTCGCCCAGATGGCCGAGGGGCTCGGCGTGACGCCGGCCTATCTCTCGGCGCTGGAACACGGCAAGCGCGGCCGGCCGACCTTCACCCTGATCCAGGGCGCCATCCATCTCCTCGGCATCATCTGGGACGAGGCGGACGAGCTCGTGCGCCTCGCCGACCTCTCTCATCCGCGCGTCACCGTCGACACGGCGGGGCTCGATGCGGAAGCGACGCTCTTCGCCAATCGTCTCGCCCGCGAGATCGGCGGGCTCGATGCCGAGGATCTGCGCCGCATGGCCGGTATCCTCGACGAGGTCGCAGCGCGGCGCGATGCGGGCCATTGAAGCTCTCCCGGATGTCCCCGGCTTGACCCGCTGCCGGGCTGATGCGACACGGCGCCACCAACCTTTCGGCCTTTCCGGCCGACCCCAACCCGGACCCGACCGCTCATGACCAGCACCCGCACGGACGTCCTCGCCCTCGGCAACGCCATCGTCGATGTCCTCGCCTCGGCCGAGGAGGATTTCCTGATCGCGCAGAAGCTGACCAAGGGCGCGATGATGCTGATCGACGAGCCGCGCGCGGAATCGCTCTATGCGGCGATGGGTCCGGCGCGCGTCATCTCCGGCGGTTCGGCGGCGAACACCATTGCGGGCCTCGCTTCCTTCGGCGGCAAGGGCGCCTTCATCGGCAAGGTCAAGGCCGATGAGCTCGGCAAGCTCTACCGGCACGACCTGACTTCGCTCGGCGTCGCCTTCGGCACCGCCGACGCGGCGGACGGCCCGGCCACGGCCCGCTCCTTCATCATCGTGACGCCGGATGGCGAGCGCACGATGAACACCTATCTCGGCGCCTGCCAGGGTCTCTCGGTCGCCGATGTCGATGCAGCCGCCGTGGAGAGCGCCGACATCGTCTATCTCGAAGGCTATCTCTGGGATCCGCCGGCGGCGAAGGAGGCCTTCCGCAAGGCCTCGGAGATCGCGCATAAGGGTGACGGGCGCGTCGCCATCACCCTCTCCGATTCCTTCTGCGTCGACCGCTATCGCGACGAGTTCCTCGGCCTCGTCCGCAACCGCATGGTCGATCTCGTCTTCGCCAATGAGCACGAGCTGAAGAGCCTCTACCAGACCGCGGATTTCGACACGGCCCTGTCCTGGCTGCGTTCCGAGAACATTCTCGCCGTCGTGACCCGCTCGGAGAAGGGTGCGCTGGCGGTGACGCCGGACGGCATCGTCGAGGAGCCGGTCTTCCCGGTCGAGCGCGTTGTCGATGCGACCGGTGCCGGCGATCTCTTCGCCGCCGGCTTCCTCTATGGCCTGACCTCGAATCGTGAGACGCGCGATTGCCTGCGCCTCGGCGCGCTGGCCGCGGCCGAGATCATCTCGCATGTCGGCGCCCGGCCGGATGCGAGCCTGAAGACGCTGGCCGGGAACGAAGGGCTGCTGTGAGTTCTCCTTCTCCCCTCGGGGGAGAAGGTGTCTGCGGAGCAGACGGATGAGGGAAGGGTCGCGTCAGCGGCCCTTTCTTGTTTTCGGCAGGTGCGCCCTCATCCCTCAGCGCCGCACACGCTGCCACCTGTTCCCCCCGAGGGGAGAAGGAAGCGCGGCCTCTTCAATACAGCGTCGCCTTGACCCGCGCCGGCAGCGCCGCGTCATAGGCCGCGCCGTCGAAGGTCTCGACCGCGGCATTGCGCGCGGTGATGTCGCGCAGGATTGTGCCGGGTGAGGGCAGGGTTCGCTTGTCGACCTGCCGCTCCGGGTTCCAGAGCTCGGCCCGCACCACAGCGCGCGAGCATTGGAAGTAGACCGCCTCGACATGGACGATCATCACGCTCGCCGGCAGCTTTCCGGCCATCTCGAACTGGGTGCACAACCCAGGATCGCAGGATAGCTCGGCGCGTCCGTTCACGCGCAGCGTCTCCCCATAGCCGGGGATCAGGAAGAGCATTCCGATTCGATCGTCGGACAGGATATTCTTTAATGAATCCAGGCGGTTATTGCCTTTTCGGTCGGGAATCAGGAGCGTTTTCGCGTCCCGGACCGTGACAAAGCCCGGCAGATCCCCGCGCGGCGAACAATCCAGGCCCTCCGGACCGACCGTCGCGAGCACGAAAAACGGCGAGGCGGCGATCAGCGCTGCATAATTCTCGTCGACATGATCGATCTCCTTGAATCCCGAAGCCGGCGCGACGGGAGCGGGATAGGCGCGGGCGAGATCGTCGAGCGAAGCGATGCGGTGGTCGGACATGCCGGTCTCCATGGAACGGCATATGTCTAGACTATTAAAGGTGACACCGCCACCGTCATTCCGGGCAAGCGAAGCGCAGACCCGGAATCCATCATAAGGTACCGCACCACTCTACGATGGATTCCGGATCGTCGCCGCTTCGTGGGTTGTCCGGAATGACGGCGCACCGAAAAGCAAAACGCCCCGCATCCTGCGATGCGGGGCGTCTCGTTTCACGTGAATCGCGTGATGGGTCGGCTTACTCGGCCGCGCCCTGCTTCTCGCGGGACTTCTCGGCCTCGCGCTGCGCCTTGAGCTTCTCCGTCAGGTCCTCGCCGGTCGCCTGGTCGACGACCTTCATCGAGAGGCGGATCTTGCCGCGCTCGTCCTGGCCGAGGAACTTGACCTTGACCTTGTCGCCTTCCTTGACGACGTCCGAGACCTTCTGGACGCGCTGCGGAGCCAGCTCCGAGATGTGGACGAGGCCGTCCTTGGCGCCGAAGAAGTTCACGAAGGCGCCGAACTCCATGATCTTGACGACGGTGCCGTCATAGATCACGCCGACTTCGGCTTCCGAGACGATCGACTTGATCCACTTGATCGCCGCTTCGATCGACTTGCCATCGGCCGAGGCGATCTTGATGGTGCCGTCGTCCTCGATGTTGACCTTGGCGCCGGTCTTTTCGACGATCTCGCGGATGACCTTGCCGCCGGAGCCGATGACTTCGCGGATCTTGTCGACCGGGATCTTCATCGTCTCGATGCGCGGCGCGAACTCGCCGAGCTGGCTGCGCGAGGCGGAGAGCGCCTTGTTCATCTCGCCGAGGATGTGGTCGCGACCGCCCTTGGCCTGGTCGAGGGCGACCTTCATGATCTCCTCGGTGATGCCGGCGATCTTGATGTCCATCTGCAGCGAGGTGATGCCGTCCGCAGTGCCGGCCACCTTGAAGTCCATGTCGCCGAGATGATCCTCGTCGCCGAGGATGTCGGAGAGCACGGCGAAGCGCTCACCCTCGAGGATGAGGCCCATGGCGATGCCCGCGACCGGCGCCTTCAGCGGCACGCCGGCATCCATCAGCGCCAGCGAGGTACCGCAGACGGTGGCCATCGAGGAGGAGCCGTTCGACTCGGTGATCTCCGAGACGACGCGGATCGTGTAGGGGAACTCCGACTTCGCCGGCAGCATCGGGCGGATGGCGCGCCAGGCGAGCTTGCCATGGCCGATTTCGCGGCGGCCGGGCGAACCCATCCGGCCGGTCTCGCCGACGGAGTAGGGAGGGAAGTTGTAGTGCAGCAGGAAGGTTTCCTTGTAGGTGCCTTCCAGCGAGTCGATGAACTGCTCGTCATCGCCGGTGCCGAGCGTGGTCACGACCAGCGCCTGCGTCTCGCCGCGGGTGAACAGGGCCGAGCCGTGGGTGCGCGGCAGCATGCCGGCCTCGGCCACGATCTTGCGCACGGTCTTCAGGTCGCGGCCGTCGATGCGGGTGCCGTCGTCGAGGATGGTCCAGCGCACGACCTTGGCCTGGGCTTCCTTGAACTGGCCGCTGACCTGCTCCTTGGTGAAGGTGGTCTTGCCGTCCGGCTCGGCCGAGATCAGCGAGGCGACCTTGGCCTTGGCGGCGTCCAGCGCCTTGTAGCGCTCGGCCTTGGTGGTGATCTTGTAGGCGGCGCGCAGATCGGCGTCGACGAGCTTGAGGACGGCGTCCAGAACCACGGAGTTGTCGGCCGGGGTATAGTCGCGCGGCTCCTTGGCGGCCTTCTCGGCCAGGCGGATGATGGCGTCGATCACCGGCTGGAAATGCTTGTGGCCGAACATCACGGCGCCGAGCATCACGTCCTCGGGAAGCTCCTTGGCTTCCGACTCGACCATCAGCACGGCGTCCTGGGTGCCGGCGACGACGAGGTCGAGAACCGAGTCCTTCATCTCCTCGATGGTCGGGTTCAGCTTGTAGGCGCCGTCGATATAGCCGACGCGGGCACCGCCGATCGGGCCCATGAAGGGCACGCCGGAGAGCGTCAGAGCGGCGGAGGTCGCGACCATCGCCAGAATGTCGGGATCGTTCTCCAGATCATGCTGGAGCACGGTGACGACGACCTGCGTGTCGTTCTTGTAGCCTTCGACGAAGAGCGGGCGGATCGGGCGGTCGATCAGGCGGGAGACCAGCGTCTCCTTCTCGCTCGGACGGCCTTCGCGCTTGAAATAGCCGCCGGGGATGCGGCCGGCCGCGAAGGTCTTTTCCTGGTAGTTGACGGTCAGCGGGAAGAAGTCGAAGCCGGGCTTCGGCTCCTTGGCCGAGACGACGGTCGCGAGCACGACGGTCTCGCCATAGGTGGCCAGCACGGCGCCGTCGGCCTGGCGGGCGACTTTGCCGGTCTCGAGGACGAGCTTGCGGCCGCCCCAGATCAGTTCTTCGGTTTGGATGTCGAACATGTGATTCGTCTTTCGGTCGGGTTCGACCCGTCCGGTGCCTTCAGGCCCATGGGCAAGACGGCAGAACGCTCGGGTGGGAAAGGTTGTGCGCCCGAGCGCTCGGCGATCCTGCCATGGACGTCTGCGGCGCCCGGCGGGTCACGCGGGAAAGCCGCCCCATGCGGCCGCCGCGGCAGGCAGGCGCGCCGCCCCTGGCGGCCTCGCCCGAAAAGGAGCCGCCCGGAGCGCTATGCACCGGGCGGAAACGGTTTTCAGCCTTCGATCAGCGGCGGATGCCGAGCCGTTCGATCAGCGTCTTGTAGCGGCCTTCGTCCTTGCCCTTGAGATAGTCGAGCAGCGAACGACGCTGCGAGACCAGCTTGAGCAGGCCACGGCGGGAGTGGTTGTCCTTCGCGTGCGACTTGAAGTGGCCGGTCAGGTTGTTGATGCGCTCGGTCAGGATCGCGACCTGGACTTCCGGCGAGCCGGTGTCGTTCGGCTTGGTGGCGTATTCCTGAAGCAGCGCGGTCTTGCGCTCGGCAGTGATCGACATCGGGATATCCTCGTGTTCGGGTTGATCTGGCGGGCCAGGCCGGGATGTCGTCCAGCGAGGTCCGAAGCCCGCGAGCACCTCATCGTGGAAGCGTCGCGCAGCCGGCCTTTTCGGTCCGGATGGGGGGCATATACACGAAATCGGCGGAAACGCCAGCGCCTCGCGGAACACGACCGTCGGACCCAGGTTTCGCCACGGCACCCGCAGGAGATCGGGATGGAGCTGACGAACCCGACAAGCCGCTCTGGCTGCCGATGCGGCGCTTCGTCGTCGTTCGCCCGCTCAGCCTCCTGCGCGCGCCGAACGGCGTCGCGGGCTCGTGCTCACGGGAGGTTGAGCGGGAGCGGGACCCGGCCGCTTGCCGAGGGCGTCAGCCCGCGATCATAGCGCTGCTGCGCCTCCTCGATCTCGCCGATATGGGTTTCGGCCCAGAGCGTGAGCTGATGCACCGTCTGTGATAAGGTGCGGCCGAGTTCGGTCAGCGAGTACTCGACCGTGACCGGCACGGTCGCGAAGACCTCGCGCCGGACCAGCCCGTCGCGTTCGAGGCTCTTCAGCGTCTGCGACAGCATCTTCTGCGAGATGTTCTCGATCCGGCGTCTCAGCTCGTTGAAGCGCAGCGTGCCGTCGTCGAGCGCGATCAGGATCAATACTGCCCAGGTATCGCCGATGCGGTCGAGCACACGGCGCGTCGGGCAGAGGGCCTGGAAAGGGTCGGGACGTCTGAGCATGGCGGTTTCCGGCAGGTGACCATGTCGCGCGAAAGTGCCTTCTTTACGGAACGTCGCGGCGTGATCAGATAGGTTCCATTGGAATGCAGGTATCCAGAAGATACCGAAAAAAGGAACCCATGTCATGAAAATCGCATTGATCGGCGCCAGCGGATTCATCGGCTCGCGCCTGCTCGCCGAGCTCACCTCCCGCGGCCACAACGTGACCGCCATCGTCCGCAATCCTGAGAAGGTTGCGGCCAAGCCGGGCGTCACCGCCGTCAAGGGCGACGTCTTCGACAAGGATGGGCTCGCGAAGCTTCTCGCCGGCCATGATGCGGTGATCAGCGCTGTGCACTTCTCCGCCAGCGATCCGCAGACCCTGCTTGCGGCGGTGAAGCAGTCGGGCGTGAAGCGCTATCTCGTGGTCGGCGGCGCCGGCAGCCTCGAGGTGGCGCCGGGCGTCAAACTCTTCGACACGCCGGATTTCCCGGCCGCCTATCTCGACGAAGCCCGGAAGGGCGGCGCGTTCCTCGATCTCCTGAAGCCGGAGCAGGGCCTGGACTGGACTTTCCTGTCGCCCTCGGCGCTGATCCAGCCCGGCGAGCGCACGGGGAAGTTCCGTCTGGGGACGGACCAGCTCCTGGTCGATGCCAAGGGCAACAGCGCGATCTCGGCCGAGGATTATGCCGTGGCGCTGGTGGACGAGTTGGAAAAGCCGGCTCATAGCCGTCGCCGCTTCACCATCGGCTACTGATCGCTTCTCCGAACCATCGAAAAATGAAAAGGCCGCGCCCTCTTTCGAAGGCGCGGCCTTTTTAACCTGTCCGGCGCTGCCTCAAGCCTTGTGGAAGCGCTTCTCGCCGATGCTGAGCGTACCGCGCTTGAGCTTGCCGAGGGCGACCCAGCCGGATTCGCCTTCGAAATAGAGCTTCGAGCGATCGACGGCGTAGCGTCCGCTATGCCGGGCCCCGAGCTCGGGCTTCTGCTTGTGAAACTGCCCGTCCGGCCTCAGATCGATCAGGATGGCGCCGTCTTCCGTCTTCCAGGTGCCGATGGCGGCCTGCTCGAAGGGGGAAGGGGCGTCGGTCTCGTGGAAATCGATCTCGAGCGGGCGAATGTCTCGGCTGCGCGGCGCAATGCCGGTGGCGAGCTGGCCGAGAGCCTGAAGAACCTGGCTGAGCTGCATCGGTCCGGTCTCCCTGAAAATGAGAAAACCCTGCGCCCGCTCTGGTGAGCGGAACAGGGATTCGACGACGAGCACGCGCTGGCGAAACCTGCGATGTCGAAGCCGTATGAAGAATGATTGTCGAAGGTGGCGCCTGCTGGGCATGATTGCGGCGGCACAAAGCTTAGATAGGCGCGAAGCGCCTCATTGCAAGAGCCGCGGTCGTCCGCGGCCGGGCTCGGTCGATCCAAGCCGTTGACGCCTAAAGAAAACGGCGCCTTTCGGCGCCGTTAGGATCTGTGGCGATGCCGGGTTCGTGGCGCGTGGTGCGCCTCAGAACTCTTCCCATCCGGTGTCGATGGCGCGGCCATTGGCGACCTTGCGGGGGGCTGGGGCGGTCCGGGACTGGACGAAGGCGGCCTCGGCGAGCTGGCGCAGCCGCGCCGGCTCGGGCGCGG
>NZ_JACXWY010000030.1:0-38407 GCF_014764685.1 Allobosea spartocytisi | reverse complement strand
CTGTTCAGCAAGCTCAAGAACTGGCGGCGCGTCGCCACACGCTACGACAAGAGCAAGGAATCTTACCTCGGATTCGTCGCCATTGCCGCAGTCAAACTCTGGCTACCCTTTGTCCACGAAGCCTAGGTCAAGATCCTCGTCTTTCCCAGGAGGCGCCCGCAACAGCAAGCCGCTCATGTAGCCCTGCGCCCAGGCGAAGAAATTCTTTTCGACGTCCGGCTTTCCGCTAGTCTCTCGGAGGAAATACTGACAGCTTGACGCGCCGATTCCGACAATCTTGACCGACTGCGCCTCGGCCTGCCCTATCACTAGCATCCCGACAGCCACAAACCAGAACGCCGAGAGAGCACGGATTCGTCGCGTTTTCAGGTATTTCCCGATCATGTGATGGCCCTTCGCCGACGGCAGCAAGCTTTTCCGCTGGGAATTCATTCCGGATCGTCCCGACTACGAGACGGATCATCCGCGGAGCAACGTCCACTCACGCAGACAATCTTGATGCGCCTGCCGAAGCAGTTCGCTTCATAAACCTCACTTTGGCCAATTGGATTGAGGCGCGTGATCTTTGCGCGCGGGCAGGATGCTTCGATCAGAGCGCGCTGCAGATCACCATCGTCTGCTCGCACCTGAAGCGCCACAAGCGCAATAGGGATCGTTAGCAAGACCAATCGCATGGCTCGCCTTTCAAACTCGTCTTGCTGTCGACAGATCCGGGCGCAAGGCCTCTGCAGGCCGCACGAACAGCGCTTCCCGACAAAAAACACGCTCGAAGACGCAATCATCGTCACCAGGATGCGGTGACGGAAAACCAGTTGAGTCGAAGCGATCGCCGGGAGCGGCGACACGTGTGGCAAGGCGTCTTCACGCCTTGCCACACGTCAGGATTACTTCGACTTTTGCAGCTTGGTTACCGTGAGCTGACCATTGACGCGGTCGGCGTCGAACTTGATCTTCTCACCGGCCTTCAGGCCCTTCAGCATGGCGGCATCGCCGGCTTTGAACACCATGGTCATGCCATCCATGTCGAGGTTCTTGATCGGGCCGTGATTGATGGTGAGCTTGCCCTGGGCCTCGTCGACCTTGGTGACGGTGCCGCTGACCGACTGCGCGGCGGCAGGCAGCGCAACAATCAGGAAGGCGAGAGTGGCGGTGGTCTTGAGCATAGGATATTCCTTTCGCGCAGACGCTTACTTGACGATGATCTTGCCGGTCATGCCGGCCTCGCGATGGCCGGGGATCAGGCAGGAGAAGTCGAACTCGCCCGCCTTGGTGAAGGCCCAGACGATCTCGCCGGTCTTCTTCGGCGCGAGCCGCTTGGCGTTCGGGTCGTCATGCTCCATGTCGGGGTTCTTCTGCATCTCGACCGCGTGCTTGAGGTTCTCCTCCAGCGTCGCCAGGACGATCTCGTGGTCGAGCTCGCCGTTGTTGCGCAGCTGGAAGCGGACCTGCTCACCGCGGCGGATCTCGATCCGGTCCGGGATGAAGGACATCTTGCCGTCCTTCTCGCTCATCACGACCTGAACGGGCCGGGCCGGCTTCTTCGGGTCGCCAGGTGTGCCGTAAGCCGTCTCGCCGCCATGACCATGACCGGCGGCGCCGGGGCCGGCCAACGCAGCGCCGGCCGACATCACAAAAGCGATCGCGGCAAATTTGAACGTTACTGTCTTCATCTATCTCTCCAGAGGTGAGTTTAGTTTGTCGCCATTTCAGTGATCGGAATGCGCGTTCTTGACGGCTGGGCGAGGCTTGCCGTCCGGCCCGAGGCTTGGCTTGCGCGGGTCCTTGGCGCGCCATTCGGCCGATTTGACACCGCTATCCGGGGACGTTGCCCGAGGGGCTTCGCCGAGCTTCTGCCCTTTAAGCTCGTAAGCGACGGTCCCCTCGGGGTGCTTGAACCAGCCAGGGTCCTTGTAGTCGTTCTTCGCCAGCCCCTCGCGGACCTTCACCACCGAGAACATGCCGCCCATCTCGACCGGCCCGAACTGGGCGAAGCCGGTCATCATCGGCAGGGTGTTGTCTGGCAGCGGCATCTCCATTCCGCCCATCTCGCCCATGCCGTTCGAGCCCATCGGCATGTAGCCGGGCGCGATCTTCGCGATGCGCTTCGCCAGATCCTTCTTGTTCACGCCGATATAGGTCTTCACCGAATGCCCCATAGCGTTCATCGTGTGATGGGACTTATGGCAGTGGATCGCCCAGTCGCCGAGCTCGTCGGCGACGAAGTCGAAGGCGCGCATCTGGCCGACGGCAACGTCGATCGAGACTTCGTCCCAGGCAGCGGCCGGGTCGACCCAGCCGCCATCGGTGCACGACACCTTGAACTCGTAGCCATGCATGTGGATCGGGTGGTTCGTCATGGTCAGATTGCCGAAGCGGATCCGGACCTTGTCATTCTTGCCGACGACGAAGGGATCGATCCCCGGAAACACGCGGCTGTTCCAGCACCACAGGTTGAAATCGGTCATGGTGTTGACCTTCGGCACATAGGAGCCGGCCTCGATGTCGAAGGCGTTGAGCAGGAAGACGAAATCGCGGTCGACGCGGCGGAAGGCCGGGTCCTTCGGATGGACCACGAAGAAGCCCATCATGCCCATCGCCATCTGGACCATCTCGTCCGAATGCGGATGGTACATGTAGGTCCCCGAGCGCCGCAGCTGGAACTCGTAGACGAAGGTCTTGCCCGGCGGGATATGCGGCTGGGTCAGCCCGCCGACGCCATCCATGCCGTTGGGCAGGCGCTGGCCGTGCCAGTGCACCGCCGTGTTCTCCGGCAGCTTGTTGGTGACGTAGATGCGGACCTTGTCGCCCTCGACCGCCTCGATCGTCGGGCCAGGCGACTGGCCGTTATAGCCCCAGAGATTGGCCTTCATGCCCGGTGCCATCTCGCGCACCACCGGCTCGGCGACGAGATGGAACTCCTTCCAGTCGCCGTTCATCCGCCAGGGCAGCGACCAGCCGTTGAGTGTCGCGACCGGCTGATAGTCCGGCCCCGTGGTCGGCATGAGCGGCGCCTGCGTGGTCGCTTCCGTCATGGTCGGCGCCTCCGGCACGGCGGCGAAGGCGCTCCGCCCCGAGACGGCGGCCGCACCGGCCAGCACGAGCCCGGACGAGCCGATGAAGCCTCTACGCGATAGATTGGTCATCTGTGCAACTCCTTCAGTCGCCGCCGCCACCGCCACCAGCTGCCGCCACAGCGACAGAACCACCGCCGCTACCGCCGCCGATCAGGGCATGCTTGAAGTCGGTATGGGCGATCCAGAAATCGCGGCGGGCATTGATCGCAGCGACATTGGACAGGATGCGGTTTCGGGCATCTGTGATCAGATCCGTCACGTCGTTGAGCATGCCGCTGTACTGCAGCAGCGACTGGTCCTGGATGATCTTACGCAGTGGCAGGACGTTGTTCTGATACTGCCGCGTGATGTCGTAGTTGGCGCGGTAGGCCGTGTAAGCTTCGCGCGCTTCGGAGCGGACGTTGACCGCCTTCTCGGCCAGCTTGTTAGCAGCCCGCATGTAGGTCTGCTCGGCCAGCGCGACCTTCGACTGTCCGAAATCGTAAATCGGTATCTCGAGGTCGAGGGCAAGCGTTCGGCTGCGACTCGAATTTCGTTCAACACGACCGTCTTCCGTAACATTGCGGCTTCGGTCGTAGGTGCGAGTTCCTTGCAGATCGGCCGCATTGATGAGGCGCGTCGCCTGCTCCAGCCCGAGCGACTTGGCCAGAGCGTCCAGCTCGGCCCGCGCGATCCTGAGATCGACGCGCTTGCGCAGGGCCTCCGCCTCGATCGCCTTGACCGATTGCAGACGCGGTAGCGGCGGCAGGCTGCCCAGCTGGAATTTCAGGTCTTCGCCCCAAAGCCCTAGCTGGCGGACGAGCCGCTCGCGCTCCTGGCGTTGCAGTTGGCGCGCTTGGGCGAGTTGCACGGTCAGTTCGGCCTCAAACGCGAATTCGCGGGCCTGGTCGAGCTTGTTGACGCCGCCGCTTTCGCCGAGCCGCTTGAACAGCTCGGAAGCCGCATCGGCAGACGCTTTCGCCTCCTGATAGAAAACAACCTGGGTATTCGCCGCAGCTGCGCGATAGTACTGGCGGCGGGTATCGGCCGCGAGCCTCAGAACCGCCTCGGCTGTCCGCAACTGCGCTGCCCCGAACTGATCTCGGGCAATCTCAGTGCGCGCCGGCAGGGTCGCGAGCGCCAGCAGGCTACCGATGATCTGCCGCTCGATTTCGAGTTCAAAGCGACCGGAGAGCTTGGAGATGCCGATACTGGGGTTGGGAGGCAAGCTCGCCGCAACCATCTGGGCCTCGGCAATGCCGAGCTCATTGAACGCCGCCTGGAGGCCGCGATTGTTAAGCAGCGCGACCTGTACGGCCGCGTCCGCCGTCAACGGCTTGCGCAGCAATTGATTGACGCGCGATTTCGCCGTAAGAGCTGCCTGATCATCGCCGATCTTGACCACATCCTTGCCGATGTCGGTATAGGCGGCACTCTGGACGGAGCCCATGCCGCCGTCAGCGGAGAAGCTCGCGCAGCCTCCCAGAAAAGCAGCGGCGCCGGCGAGCAATCCGAAACGAAGCAGGCGTCGAGCATGCAATTTTGCTGGAGCGGTCAAGGCTGTCCTTCCCCGGGTAGAATCGATCGCTGAAATGGACACGGCTGACGACGTCATGACTTGGGACCGACGTCACGATTGAGTTCGCGCCAGTCCTTCGGATCAACCGGCCGGAAAGTCGCCGCGCCAGCCGTCACGCTGCGATAGGAGATCGCGGGAACGCGAGCGCTCGGATCGGCCGGCCTGGCTAGATGGTCCGGAACGGGTGTCAACGAACAGGCTCCCAACGCCAGCCCTATGCCTGCCAGGATCGGCATCTTCACGAACGTCACGATTCGGCTCCCCGTGTTTCGACGGCATAGGGGTAGCAGCGCTCTGCCGTCGGCGTCCGTTACAAATTGTATCAAAGCAACACGGGCGGCACGGCGATAAGCGCGCTATTGTGCAATCGCCGCAAAAGAAGAAGCGGCGCCACACAAACAGGCTTGTTCTGGGAAGCCGAGTGAAACATGGACCAAGATCCAATCAAGATCATAGCCGAAGATCATGGGCATATTCTCGTCGTAGACGATGATCCGCAGATCAGGCTCTTGGTTTCGCGCTTTCTTCAGCGGCATGGCTATCAGGTCACCGGAGCACCGGACGGGCGCGTCATGATGGATATCCTGGCTCGGACCACGATCGATCTGATCGTGCTCGATCTGATGCTGCCCGGACGCTCGGGCGTCGAGCTCTGCCGCGACGTCCGCATGACGTCCCAGGTTCCCATCGTGATGCTGACCGCCCGCAGCGAGGAGAGCGACCGGATCGTCGGCCTCGACGGTGGCGCTGACGATTATGTGACCAAGCCGTTCAGCCCGCGCGAATTGGTGGCGCGCATTCGCGCCGTCCTGCGCCGATCTCGTACGGCGCGCAATACCAGCGAAACCCGACGTTCCGAGATCGTCGTGTTTGATGGGTGGTCGCTGGATCTCCGCCGTAGAGAGCTTCAATCTCCTACGGGCACACTGATCGACCTCTCAACCGGTGAATTCGACCTTCTCGTGGCCTTTGTGGAGCATGCCAACCGCGTCCTGTCGCGAGAGGCACTGATGCAGTTCGCAAAGGCGCGAAACAGCGGCGATCCGTTCGACCGCACCATCGACGTCCAGATCAGCCGGCTGCGGCGCAAGTTGGAAGCCGACGCCAGCGGCGGCCAGCTCATCAAGACCGTCCGTGGCTCGGGCTACATGTTTGTGTCCAACGTGCGCGTGCAAGAAGGACAATCCGCTTGAAGAAGCTGGTCGAACGCCTGTGGCCCGATACGGTCGCCAGCCGTGCCATCATGGTGTTGGTGGCGGCGCTCCTGGCCTTCCATCTCCTTGGATTCTGGGCTTATCGCGTCGGCGTCGAGAGCCTCGCTACCGCCGCCCGCGATCGCGGCCTCGCTGAGCATATTGTCTCGATCAAGCGCGCAATTGCCAGCGCCCCCGCCGGACCAGAACGAGACCGCGCCGCGCATGACCTGTCGAGCGCCAGCCTTGAGGTCCATTGGAGCAAGGTCAGTCTCGTCCTCGGCACAGCGCCGATGACGGAACGAACCAAGACGATGGATGCTCGGCTCAAAGAGCTTGCGCCCGAGCTCGCGGCGGAGTCATTCCGCGTTGGTTTTGCCGATGACGGGGCTTTGGGCAGCGGGAATGCCGATGCCTACCGACACATGATGCTGGTCTCGGTCCAGCTGGCCGACGGCTCCTGGGTAAATTTCTCCTCCTCGGCTCTCGGAGCGCACCAGAACATCGACTGGAGCGTGATCGCGGTCACGATCTGCTTCGGAGTCGGCATCGTTGTCGTCGCGCTGCTACTACTGCGCTGGGCAACCCGACCGTTGCGTGATCTTGCCATCGCAGCGGAGCGCTTTAGCCTTGATCAGACGCCGCAGCCGCTTCCCGAAAACGGACCGATCGAGGTGCGCCGCGCCGCGCGCGCTTTCAACACGATGCGTGAGCGTATTCAGCGCCTCGTCACCGAGCGCATGCAGGCCATGGCGGCGGTTTCGCACGACCTGCGCACTCCGATCACGCGCCTCAGACTTCGCTCTGAGCTGCTCAACGATGATACGACACGCGACCTGATCGATGCCGATCTCGGCGAGATGGAGGGGATGATCGATTCGACGCTCGAATACTTACGCGGCGGCGCTTCTAGCGAAGCAATCCGGGCGATCGACCTCGCTTCGGTTATTGAAACGATCGTCGACGACCACCTCGATCAGGGGTATCGAGTGGCACTGATCGGCAGCACCTCCGCGCCTGTGCTGGGACGCGTGCTTTCACTGAAGCGCGCCTTCTCCAACATCATCGGCAATGCCATCAAATATGGTCACGCCGCCAATGTCGCGATTGCCGAGTCCGGAGACCAGATCGTTGTCACCGTCGAGGACGAAGGGCCTGGCATTCCGCAAGCCGATATGGAGCGCGTATTCCACCCATTCGTTCGACTTGAGGAATCTCGCGGCCGGGAGACTGGGGGCACGGGCTTGGGGCTCACCATCGCAGCGTCCGTGATCCAGACTCATGGAGGGCGCATTAGTTTGGTCAACCGTGCGATTGGCGGGTTATGCGTAACGGTTACCTTGCCGCGAGGGGGGAGCCGAATCCAGTCGGCAAAATTAGTCTTAGACCAATCAACCGATCCCGCTGACCCTACAAGGCAAATCGCTTAGCCTGGTAGAATAAGTTTAGCGGTAAGATCGGTTTTTCGTTCGTGATTTGCGTGAAATTGCCTTATTTATTAGGGATCACAGGCTAAGCCTTTTGACAGGCATCCTATGATCTGACCTTGCAACTATACGTAATAGGTCAAATTCGTCTAGCGTGGCGACGGAAGCGTGATCCTGAATGCGATTGACTCAAAATCCGTTAAGTGCTTCATTTGACAATGTGCATTTAAAGTAAAAAGCTCTTTCTTATGATTAATTATGACATGAATTTCTTCTAAGATTTCACCGGCGCTGGAGGTCGGTGATCGCCGAACCCACGTTGTATCGTTTCGAGGGTCAAAACAGCTCCGGCAATCGCGGCGGACTGTTGGTTAAGTGCCTGCGTCATCGTTGTGAACGCTGCACTCTGGTCGTCCTCGACCGCAGAGATAACTCGGCGCAGATTGCACTCTTCACCGGTCGAGGTCGGCGGAACCCCCAGTTTCAGTCCGCTGATCTGCTTCTGCCTCAACCGAGGATCAGAACGATTGATTTGCTCCGATTGAGCGACCACGCGGGCGACGGGGGCCGGGGACGCTTCTACAGGTTCTGAGATTGCTGTGGAGCGCATTTCCTCCATCCGCTCGGCCTGCGGGGCAAGCTCGATCTGCCGGTTCATTCCGCTAAGCTCCACGCTTGCCGCAGACCCAATTGCGCCGCCGAGCGGCTCATCCCGCCATTCGCGGAGGTGAGGCAGAACCGGTGGGGTACCCTTACTCACCTCATAGAGTCGCCGATACGGCCGATCCAGGTAGTGTCGGATCTTAGAGAGCTCGAAGGACGGTGAGTTCTTCACCATCAGGATAGAGAGCCGCGCCGACATCTCGCGAAGCTCGAGCGGGCTGCGCAGGGGCCGAGCCGCATAGTGCGGCGTCCAAACGCGCGGCGCGAAAATCCCCTGCCCGGGTCGCATCACCGGTGTCTTGTAGACCTGTGTCGTCTCGCCAAGCATCTCCGACACAAATTCCGACGTCTCAAGGTCGTTGATCTGGATGAAGAGCTTGATCTGCGAGCCGGAAACCGTGGTGATGCGGGTGTGCCTACCGTAGAGCTCGTCGAGCTGGGCAATGTCCTGCATGATGATCGCCATGCGGAAGCCGTAGCCGGCGCTGATCGTGATTTTTGAGATCAGCGAGTCCATGCGCCCGACATGGTAGAACTCGTCGAGCATGAGCAGGACCTGATGCGGCTCGCCGGGCCCGGGAATCTTCTCCATCAGCAGGTCGTGGATCTGCTGGAACAGGATGCGGATCAGCGGCCGGAAGATCGTCAGCTCGGCGATGGTGCAGCCGATGAAGATCGTCATCGGCCGGCGGCGCAGCTCCCGGATATCAAAATCCGATGTCTCCGTCGCCGCAGAGATCAGCCCATTGTTCCAGAGCGACATAGCCATGTTGACGTTGAACACGGCGCTATTGCGGGTCTCGGGTTCAAGCGCGATGTACTGATTGAAGCTGTCGACGATCCAGGTTGGCAGATACTGAGCTTCCGTTTTCACGATCGCCCGCAGGACGGTCGAGATGTCCTTGCCCGTCGTCGTCATCCTGGCGACCGCGCGCATGTGTTGAGCGCTCACCGTGAGCGGCGAAGCGAGTACGTAACCGATCAGGGCCGAGAGCAGCAGGCGCCCGGCACCGGCCCAGGTGTCGTCGGCCTTCTCGGGGATGACGAACGAGGCGACCACCAGACAGTCCGTTGCCATGCGCTCGTCGCGCCGGACGAAATCGAGCGGGTTGTAGCGATGCGTGTCGGGCGAGCCCGGCGAGAACATGAAGACCTGGTTGCCCATCTTCGTGCGATGGTTCGCCAGCGCCTCGAAATTCTCCCGCTTGGGATCGAAGAATACGGCCGAGCCCTGCCAGAGATAGCCATTGGGCAGCACGAACCCGGTGCCCTTGCCCGAGCGCGACGGGCCGACGACGAGGATATGGGCGGGCTCGTCGGAGCGGATCGTGACGCCGCCAAGCGTGCCGAGCACAATGCCCTGCTTGCCGGTCAGCCCTTGCTTCGCCGCCTCCAGCAGGGTGCCGAAGCGTGCGGCGCCATAGGGCATCTGCCGGCGATTGACCATCGCGACGATGAACCCGGCGATTGCGACACCGCAGACGGCTGCGACGGCATAGCCTCCTCGGATCAGCGCCTCCATGCGTGTCCCCGGATAGAGCAGGCGCGCGTGAAAATGTTGCCAGGCGATCAGCAGCGATCCGGCCGAGCGATCGGCGTTCTGTGCTCGCAGCAAGGCCCAGCGCGTGGATCCTTCGCTCGGGAAGCGCTGCGGCGCCCAGCGCAGGCCGACGACGATCTCGTAGGCGAGGCTCCAGAGAAGGCAGAACCCGATCAGCACCAGGATGGCGATGCCGATCCTATAAGCGACGACGCGCGCCACGGCGCTTCTCCCCTGCCCGCTCCTGCTGCCACTCCGCCATCCGCGCGAAATACACCGCCGAGGTTCCCCGCCAGCCGCCGATCTTGGTCTGCTGGATCACGATTGGCAGGACGGATTTGATGTAGCCGACGATTTCCTCGCGCTTCAGGCCGAGCCCGGCCTGCATCACCATGAGCGCGAGCTGCTCGAAGGCTCCTGCAGGGCTATCGGCATGGACGGTGGTGATGCTGCCGGGATGGCCTGTATTGATCGCCCGCAGGAAGGAATAGGCCTCGGCGCCGCGGATCTCGCCGAGGAAGATGCGGTCGGGCCGCAGCCGCAGCGAAGCCTGCAGCAACATCTCGACGGTGACGCGCGCCTCGCCCTGATCGCCCTTGGAAGCAACGAGCGGCAGGAAGTTCGGCTGGATCGGCCTGACCTCGCGCGTGTCCTCGATGGTGATGATGCGCTCCTCGGCCGGCACCTCCTTCAGGATCGCGTTGAGGAACGTCGTCTTGCCCGAACTCGTGCCGCCGGAGAGCAGGATCGAGTAGCGGCTGACGACGGCAAGCCGGATGAAGTCCTCGATACGCCCGGCATCGAGATGTGCGCAGAGCTGGCGGTCGATGTCAGAGAGAGCACCCTCGCCCGTGGTCTCAACCTGCCGGAAAGAGCCGAGCCGGCGATAATCGTCGAGGCCCATCTCCTTGATCACTTGCTTGCGGATCGCGAAGGCGCCGCCTCCGGTCGTCGCCGGCGGCAGCACACCTTGGAAACGCTCGCCGCTCGGCAGCGCAGCCGAGAGGAGCGGGTGCTCCTCGTTGACGCTCTGGCCGGAGTGCCCGGCAACGCGCTCGGCGAGATAGCGGATCGCCTGTGCGGTCAGGGCGGGAACGGCATGGCGCTCCATCGCAGCTTCGCCGAAGCGCTCGACCCAGACCTCGCCCGGGCCGTTGGCGCAGATCTCGACGACCTGGTCGTCGTCGAGCCAGGTCCGGACCGGTTCGAGCGCCCGGTCAACGAAGACGGTCAGGCTTCGCGCCGGCGCGTTCACGTCTGATCTCCTGGAGTGCCTCCCGAACGGGATCGGGATAGAGAGCCGCGAAATCGAGATCGCGGCGCACGAAGACGATGATCCGAGAACCCTGGTCGAGATGGATCGTCGGCGGAATGGCGATCGTGTTGCGGAGCGCGTCCTGCGCGATATTGGTCAGGGTCTGCGCGACATTCTGCGCCGCGATCTGGCGCGCCTGCAGGCTGAGCTGGTTCTGGCTCGCGCCGGTCTGGGTCTGCGTCACGACGCCGGTCGCCGGGTCGGTCGTGGTGATCACGGTGCCGTTGCCGGCATTGCTGTAGTTCTGGCCGTAGCTGCTGAGGAACTGCGCCGCGCCGCCGACCAGCGAGAGCATGATCGCCGCGCCGAAGCGCTCGAGATAGTGGTTATCGACGAAACCGGCATTGCCGGCGCGGCCAAGCTCGTCGGCGCCGTTCGAGCCCAACTGCACCGAGACGCCGTCCGAGCGCAGCAGCCGCGTCCAGACGATGAAGACGCGGGTCTGGCCCTGGGCCAGGCCGGATTTGTACTCGCCGACGAGACGGCTGCCGGCCGGGATCAGAATGCGACGGCCATCGAAGGACCAGACGTTCTCGGTGACGACCGCGCGGATCATGCCGGGCAGGTCGCTCTGGACGGCGGTCTCCAGCACGCCGCGGATCATCGTGCCCTGCGCGACCAGCGCATCGATCCGGCTATTCTTGGTGGCACGCGCGACCTCGACGCCGGCGGCCGAGACCGAGGCAAGGAAACGCCGGTTCGGATCGTCCTCCTGGCCGGTGCCGACACCGCCCTGCCCTGCCAGCTCACTGGGCCCGGCGGCGGCTGCGGCATTATCGGCAATGACCTGCGGCGCACGCAGCCGCTCCCACCTCCGACGCTCCTCCGCTTCGAGCCGCTGACGTTCGAGCTCGGCAAGCCGGCGCGCTTCGGTATCATCCGGAGGGGAAGCGGCGAGCGGTGGCTCCGGCGGCGGCGGTGGCTGGATGGTCTGGGGTGGCGCGGCGGGCGCCGGCGGCGGCTCGGGTATGGCAGGCGGGACGAAGATCGTGCCCTGATCGGTCTGCGGCCGCGGCGTCGACAATGACGGTGCCGGAAACTGCGTCGTCCGGAACTCCTCCCGGTCAGGAGCGGTCATGCTCGGCGCGAGCTGGTTCGTCGACCGGTAGATCATCCAGCCGGCGACGGCGGCGGCGCCAACCGGAATGCCGATCGTCAGAATCCGGCCGAAGACGGTGCGTCCGCGCGCGACGGAGCTGGCCGCCGCGGCCTCGAGCTCGAAGGAACGATAGTCGTCAGGCGTCGGCATCGCCTCTCACCCTCCCGGCTTGCTGGTGACGCCGATGCGCTGCGGCGCATAGGGCTCGAGCCCGGTCGGCTCGCGGAGATTGGTCTGCCGGCGGTTGAAGATGCAGGTCGCGTCTTCGCCATTGCGCAGAGTCCATTGCGCCGCGACCTTGTCGACGACGACATAGGGGCCTTCGCTCCGGAAGTTGACGAGGCTCTCGTTGCGCTCGCCGTCGACGATATAGATCGCCGGCGTCTCGCCCTCGAAGCGGAACCAGGTTTTCGTGCCGTCGTCGAAGACGGTCAGCGGCTTGTTGGTCGAGGCGCCCTTGTAGCCGTAGTCGCTGTTGGCATTGGCGATGTTAAGGCTCTTCAGATTGGGATAGGCCGCGCGCTGCCGTGCCTCAGCGAGGAGCTTTTCGCTGGCCTCGTCATCCGGAAAGCGGAAGCGGACGGCATAGATCTGGTGTTCGGGCGGGCGGGTGTTCGAGCGCAGCAGGAAGGCGTAGACGCGCTTGGTCGTCACGACGTTGAGGTTTGACTGGGCGTTCTTCTCGATCGGTTTGACGAAGATGATGTCGCCCTTGCGGTTGGGCTCGACCTTCCAGGCGATGGAATCGCCGAGCGCCAGCGTCTCGATCTTCTCGCCCGGCTGCAGCTCGATCATGGTCGAGGTACCGTAGCTCGCATCGATCGCGGTGACGTTGTCGCGGTTATAGGTGATGTCGCGCACGCGGGAATCGACGCGGCCCGGCCGCGGCACGGCCTCCGCGAGCGCGGCCACCGTGGCGACCAGCAAGGCCACGGCCGCGACCAGAGTCTGCCTGATCATGGCTGCGCTCCGCCCGCGCCCGGCGCCGGTGCCGTCTCCTGGTCGCGGCGGTATTCGAGGACCTGGAAGCCGAGCGGATTGTCGAAGCGCCAATCGTTGCGCATCGGCGTGCCGGTATAGCGGAAGCGCAGCAGCGAGACCCAGTGGCGGGTCACGATATTGGTCGCGGATTTCTCCTCGGTGGCGAAACGGACGAGCGCGGTGCGGTTGTTCGGGAAGGTCACCGATTTGATGGTGACCGCGACCTGGCTGTTCATGCCGAAGACCTTGACCGGGTTCTTCGGGTTCGCCGGCGAATAGATCTCGGTGAGCTCGCGCGCGGCGTCGCCGGCGGCGAGCAGCTGCGCCAGGTCGAAATTGTCCTTGAGTGCCCGGGGATCATAGGTCTCACGCGCCTTGATGTAGCGCACCACGCTGAACATGGTGACAGCCTCGTCCTGGGTCAGCGCGCCTTCGGCCATCGGTCGCTTGACCTCGACGAAGCCGGTCGTCTTGTCGACGACGACCATATAGGGCTCGTAGGTTTTCAGCGGCACCATCAGGGCAAGCGCGCCGAGTGCCACGATCGCGACGACGCTCATGATGGTCGCGACGATCCAGGCCAGCGCCCGGGAGTTGCGGTTGCGCCGGGCGATGTCCTGCTCCCAGCTTGCGCCGTCGACATAGTAGCGCGGATCGAGGCGCTTCGGTTCGGGAGCGGCGGCATCGGTCATGGCCGCCCTCCCCCAGCCGGAGGCTTCGCATTCGCGGAATTCCGCAACTGCTCGGCGAGATGCTTGAATTCGGGGCTGTGCGCCCAGGCGCTGGCGCGCAGGCCGACGCGGGTGCGCTGCCGGGCGGCAAGCTCCTCACGCCGCGAGATCGAGGCCGGGTTGAAGGGATTGCGGAACTCGAGCCGCGCCCGGTTGGCGGCGCGGCCGAGGCGATATCCGGTCGCGGTCGCGAACACCGCGCCGAGGCGCGGCGAATGGATCGGCACGCCGCTCGCGATCGCCGCGGCGACATTGTTGATCTGGGCGAGCAGCAGGATGCCGATGATGGCGAGCAGCACGACGGGACCGATCGTCGCCCAGGTCGCGGACTTCGAGCCGGTGACGCCGTTCAGCGCATCGATCGATTGCTGGATCAGCGAGACGTAGAAAGCCAGGAAAGCATAGACCAGAACCTGCACCACAAAATACTGCACGACAGCGCTGAGCCAGCCGCTGAAGAACCGGCTCGTCGCGCCGAACAACAGCAGGATGATGAAGAGCGGCGCCAGCGCCAGCAGTAACCAGAGAAACAGCTTCGACAGCATGATCAGGAAGAGGGCGAAGCCGATCAGCACCGCCATCACAAGATAAAAGATAGCCGCGAAGATATACGGCCCCCAATTGGTGATGCCGGCATTCTGCAGGAAGGCTTCGGTCGCGCTGTTGGTGGTGTCCCACATGTTCTGCAGCGCGTCCTGCACGCCGTTGACGGAGGTGAGGTTGGCGGCGGTGCCGGTATTGTTCGCCGTGGTGACCGAGCTCAGCAGCGTGTTGCCGATCGCCGAGGGGCCCTGGTTCAGCGCGTTATAGGCGAAGGTCTGAAAATCGCTCCAGCTCGTCGCGAGCGTATAGATCAGGAAGGCCCGGAACAGGCGAAAGGCATGATCGGCCGGGCCGCCCGTGGCGGTGCCCTGCCAGATACCGACGCCCCAGAAGATCACATAGAGGGTGAGCATCAGCCCGGCCGGACTGGTCGCGCCGCCCGAGGTCGCGGCGCTCGACAGCGCCTGATAGGCGCTCGACACATAGTTCTGCCCAATCTGGTCGACCGATTGTAGCAGCGTGGTGATGCTGAAGTTCTGGGCCATCGACGTGCTCAGATCGGCTTCATCGGACCGCAGGGATCGAGCCCGGCGAAGGCGGCCGGCATGTGTGGAGTCGTGCTTTCCGCGAAGGCGAGCGGCGTGCCGGCCTCGTCAGGCGCGCAGGGTGCCTTCAGCGTCTTGTGTCCGCAGCCTGCAAGGAGGCCGGCGAGAATGACGAGCACGGCAGGTCTCAGGCAGGTCTTCAAGGCGTCGGCGCTTTCGGTTGCGTGAAGGTCATGGCCCGGCTGGCGGCCTCGGCATCCGCGCCGGAAGGCGGCGCGGCTGGCGCTCGCGTCGAAGGACCGCGTGAGCTCAGGATGCCGATCGCCGCGGCGACGAAGGCGACGACGAGGCCGGCGGCGAGCGCAATCAGGATCTTGCGGGTTTCGGTCGTCATTGGGTGAACCGCATGGCGCGCGCGGCGGCCGATTCTGCTGCGAGGCGGTCGAGGTTGCTCTGGTTGGCGGCGGCCGCGGCGTTGTTCACGACGCCATTGAGCTCGTTGATCGTCTGCCCAGTCTGGATCTGGACCTGCGTATTCTGATCGACGCTGCCTTTCAGGTCCTGCGCCTTCCCGATCTCCTGGCCGCCCTGCGTGAACGACTGGGAGCGCTGCTTGACCGCGCCCTGCGTGGAATCGATCAGGCCCGACAGGGTGGCCGCGACATTCACCGAGTTCTTGTAGGCAGTGTCGACCGGATGGGATTTGCCGCTGGTGATCCCGGTGATGGTCTGGACGAGCTGCAGGCCGTTGATCAGCGACGAGACGATGTTCTGCGAGCCCGAGCCCATCCCGGTGAAGGACAGTGCCCCGCCCGAGATCACCGAACCGAGCGACGGTGCCTGGCCCATCGAGAAGCCGCCGCCCAGCGCCATCTGCGCCAGCGTCCCTTGCGCCTGCGAGGAACGGTCACCGGTGACGGCGGCGAGCGTCTTCTGGGTGAATTGCATGATCTCCTGATCGGCGGTCAGGATCGCGCGCGTGTTGGTCGCGATCTCCTGCGCCTTGGTCAGGTTGGCGTCGTCACGGGTCGGGACCTGCGCGAGGGCCGGGGCGATGGCGGCGATCGCCGCGACGGTGGGGATCAGCAAGAGCTGTGGACGCATCGAGACCTCCCTATTGCCCAGCGGTGACGGCGCCGGCGGCCGCGTTCGCCGCGTTCTGGATCGCGGCGAGATAGAACAGGACATTGCCGTCGCTATCGGTGGCACGGGCGCTGACGCAGGCGGGATCGGGCGTGGCCCCGGGCTGGGAGGTCTGGCAGCTCGCCGGCGCGCGGCAGGGGTCGGCGGTGGTGCTGGCGCCGATCATCCCGATCGGGCAGACCGAGCCTGATTGCGGCCGGCTCTGGCGGGCCGGGGCGCGCATGCCGGATGACGCCCGGCTTATCTCGCTATTGGCGAAGAGGTTCTGAGCGTTGAGCGCCGTGACCCACAAATTCGTCGAGCCGATCAACCCGTTCCAGCTGAGATCGTTCTGGGTTCGCGCGGCACTGTTCATGTCGAGCGCGCCCATCACCGTGTCGGCCTTGCCGACCTCCTGGCTCGCCGTCTGGTAGCCGGTTCGGGCGGCACCGATCGTCGAATGACTGGCCTCGACCCCGCCCACGACAGTCGCCGTCGACTGGAAGCGCGTCTGGCTGTTGAGCGTGCCGCCGCGTGCCTCCGGATCGACGGTTGCGGGCATCTCGGGCGCATATGACTGGATCTTCTTCGCGCCTGCCCCGTTCTGCGGCTCGACCGTTGGATTGGTGACGTTCGCTTTCTTGCCGGTGGTCACCGCGCATTTGACGCCCTTGTTGGCCTCCTGGCGTTTGGTCGTGACCGGTACGAGCTTGATCGTGGTGGCGGATTGCTCCGAGCGCTGGGTCAGGGCGGCGGCATCGTTTGTCGGAACACTGGCGTGCCCGGGAAGCGTGAACGACGTCACGGTGATCACCATGGCGATCGGCAGCATCCTCATGCGTCGCTCCTTCCGAGAAAGATCGGCAGCCAGACGTTTGGGTCGTCACCGACGCGGGCGCGCAGGGCCTCGAGCTCGGCCACCGTCTCGGTCCGGCCGGACAGGACCTTGATCAGGTCGGGCATGCCGGAGAGGTTGAGACGCGCGACGACGCTGTCGCGGCCATGCTTGATCAGGAAGGATCGGCTTTCCGGCGCGGTCGCGCGGATCCAGGCAACCTCGCGTCCCGACAGGCGGAAGGCCTGGCGGTAACTCTCGTCATCGGCCTTCGGGTTCGGGAAGAAGATATTGGTGCTGGTTTGCTCGATCAGCGTGTTCGAGGTTTTCGAGCGGACGATATCGGCCGCCGATTGCGTGCCGAAGCCGATGATGCCGTTCTGCTTGCGGATGGTTTTCAGCTTGTCGCGGATGAAGAAGGCAAAGACCTCGTCATCGAGCAGCCGCCAGCCCTCATCGAGGAAGATCATGACCGGGTCGCCGGTCAGGAGCTCCTCCATGCGATGGAAGATGTACATCAGCGCGGCGGTGCGGATCACCGGATCGTCGAGCACGCGCGTCATGTCGAAGCCGAAGATCGACGAGAGCGAGAACTGGTCCTCGTCATTGTTGAAGAGCCAGCCACGCTGGTCGGCCCGCATCCAGCTTTCAAGCCGTGCGAGCAGATCGCCCTCCCCTGCCCTGATCCGCCCGCGCAAAAGCGTCGAGAAGGCCTGCAGCGTCCGCCCCTCCGGGCCGGAGCCGAGGGAGGCCGCGATCGCGTTGCGGATGACCTGCTCTTCCGAGGCCGAGAGTTCGCCGCCCGGCGCCGGACGCAGCATGAAACCGAAGAGCTGGTAGAGGAATTCCCGGTTGGGCGCGGTATCGGACAGGGACAGCGGGTTGAATCCGGTCGGTTCGCCCGGCACCAAGGTCTCGTATTGGCCGCCGAGCGCGCGAATGAAGATCTCGGCGCCGCGATCCTTGTCGACGAAAAGCAGTTTTGGCCGCGGTTCGATCCGCTGCGTCTGCGCGGCGATGAAGGAAAGGAAGACGGTTTTTCCCGACCCGGTCGGGCCGACCACGGTGAAGTTGCCGATGTCGCGGACATGGTGGTTATAATAATAGGCGGTCTGCGAGGTCGTCTCGAAGACCGAGATCGCCGGACCCCAATGGTTCTCAGCTGGCCGTCCGCTCGGATAATTGTGCAGCGAGGCGAACCCGGCGAAATTCTTCGACGAGATCACCGCCTTGCGGGCGATATAGGCGAAGTTCCCGGGGAGCTGTGCCCAGAAGGTCGGCTCGCAGTTCAGATCCTCGCGCACCCAGATCACCGAGCGATCGGTCAGCGCGGCGCCGACGGCCGTGACGGCGGCGCCAACCTCGGCGAGATCCCGGCCGAGGCACATCACCGTCATATGGTGCTCGCCATAGATCGCTTCCGAGCCGAGGAGCTCGTCGCGGGCGGCATCGAGATGATCGGAGACGATCGAGCCGGCCTCGTCCGACATGTCGACCTGGCGCGAGACCCGGTCGATCTGCTTTGCCGCTTCCGGTCGATCGACGATGGCAAAACTCTGCGTCGCGATGAACTCGTGCGGAACGCGCAGCAGATTGTCGAGCGAGCCCGGCCCGGTCTGCGCCGGATATTCCCGGATCGAGACCATGGCGCCGAAGCGGGTGTCGGTCGGGCCGGCTCCCCTGATCTCGATCGCGTTGCGACCGAAGAACAAGCGCTTCATCGACAACGCGTCGGCGAGATCCATGCGCGGCAGATGCATCGGCCGCGGCATGCCGCCGTTGAGGAGCTGCACCAGAAATTCGAGCGGCTCGGAGAACCAGGTGCCGTCGCGATCGACGGCGCCGAGCTGGCGCGCGCCATAGCCGCTCAAGGACTCCTTCACCGCGGTGGCGACGTCGCGCAATTCGGTCAGCGCGGTCTGCCGCGCGAGCGATTCACCGGCCTGGTCCTTGCGGCCGAGCAGCGTGCCGAGGACCGCGTCGAAGGTGCCGGCCTGACCTTGAAGGGGACGGCGGACGATCGTCACATAGAGGTCGTTGACGAACATCCGCCGCTGCGAGAGCGCGGCGTTGTAGCGTTCATCGAGCTCGCGGCAGAACGGGTTGTCGAAGGTGGAGTCGATGCGCGGCTCGACCTCTCGCCGGATGATGTGGCTGACCAGAGCGAAGCGGGAGTTCGCGAGGGTCCGAACCACATCGTTGCGGCCGAGCAGGCGTCCGTTCACCTCGCTGAGATCGGCCGTCTCGAAGGAATAGCCGTCAAGCTTGAAGATGGTCAGGACGAGGCCGTCGCGGGTCCGGATGATGTGGTCGTCGACATGGCGGGTATAAGGTACATGCGAGGAGACCGGCCGCTCGCGCCGCGAGACGGCGCCGAAGGTCAGTTCATCGAGGAGGGCGCGGGCGACCATCTCGACCTCAGACCCGATAGCTGTCGGCCGCCCAAAAGGCGCGCGAACGCGGCGGACATTTCGTCGAGCGGACGAACAGGATTTCGAAGATGCGATCGTCCCGCAGCGCCAGCACATAGCCGAGCAGGTGCAGCGGGATCGCGACGAGCAGCATCAGGAGATTATGCGTGATCAGGAAGCAGACGCTCGAAACCACGCCGTTGAACATGAAATACATGTAGGGCACGCCCATCAGCGTCGGTGCCCGGGTCAGTGCCTTGACCAACGGCGTGATCAGCGGATCCTCGAGTTCGTCTCCCGTCATTGGCCGACCGCCGACTGGAAGAACTGGACGATCTGGGCAGAGCCGAAGACAAGGACGATGCCGAAGATGCCGGCGCCGGCCAAACCCCAGGTCAGACGCCCGGCCCAGGCCGCGAAGCCGCAGCCAATCACCATCAGCGTCGCGAGCGAGGTCGAGATCGGGCCGGTCAGGGTCGAGACGAGCTGCTGCAGGGTCGACTGGACGGGTTGAAGTGTGCCGCCGGACTGCGCGGAGGCGGCGGTGGCGCTCAGCGCCAAAACGGCGCTGCCAAGAACACGACGGGCAAGCGAAGCGATCATCGGGATCTCCATTCAGTCGATATGCATGACGAAACCATCGTTCCAGGCCGCCTGTGCCGTGGCCTTCGACGAGGATGTGCGCGCGGCTGTGCGGCCAGGCGCGGGCAAGGCGTAGAAGTCGTTGATGACCTCGGCGACGTAGCGGATCGTCTCGGGGAAAGCCGGGACGCCGCGGTTCTTCTCGACCGCGTCCTCGCCGGCGTTGTAGGCGGCGAGGATATAGAAGGGGTTCCGGTATTTCTGGTGGAGCGCCCGTAGGAAGCGCACCCCACCCAGCACATTGCCAGTGGGGTCGCAGAGATCGACCTTGAAGCGCTTTGCCGTCGCCGGCATCAGCTGCATCAGCCCGAAGGCGCCCTTCTCCGAGACCGCGACCGAGTTGAAACGGCTTTCGGTCTTGGCGACCGAGAGCACGAAATCGGGATAGAAATCCTCTTCCGTCGCGACGCGGGTGACGAGCGCGCGGGCGTCCTCCGACGATAGCGGCTTATCGGTTGCGCAGGGCGCTGCGCCCCCTGCCCTGTCGGATCCCGCCGCCTGTGGCGGCACCGGCGAGATCGGCACCACACGGCCCGATGCGTCGACAGCGGCATGTCTCGCCGGCGAGCGATCCTGCGCGTGAACGCTGCCGAAAGCGCTCGTAAAGATCCCTAATCCGACTACGAAGCTCCGAATCCGCATCCGTTCGCTCTTTCCATCTAATATCTATTAGAATAGATGTTAGACATGTGGTAGCCGCTTCGACACGAGCCGGTCAACCCCGTTTGCGGAGGAACGATGAGACGCCAAGCTGCCTGCGGGATGGTGATGTTGAGCCTGCTCGGGCCGCTTTCGGCCGGGCCCGCCCGCGCGCAGGACGCATCCTTCGGCTGCAAGGTGCTGCTTTGCTCCGCCGCGACCTCACCGGGTTGGCCGAGCATCCCCTATTGCGTCCCGGTGATGCAGACCCTGTTTCGGATTCTTGCCAAGGGCGGGAGCTGGCCGGCCTGCCCGGAGGGTCGCACGAGCGGCCTCGGATATGAGCCGTACCAGGCCTGTCCTGCCGGCGAGACGCCGGTTCAGGCGGGGGACGATTACGTAACCGCCGTCACGCAATCCCAGAACGGTAATCTCTGCGCCGATCTGTCGAAGCCGCAGCAGAGCTGCATGTCCGACACCGGCTGCAGGACGACCTATCCGACCACGCCGCGGGCGACGCGCAGCGAGCCGCATTTCGTGGATATCACCACGGCGAATGGCGTCCAGCGCTTCTACTTCTCGCTGCAGGGCTATTGAGATGCGGGTTGCCGGATCCCTCGCGCTGACGATCGGAGTGGTCATGGCCGCAGGAACCGCGTTCGCGCAAGCCGCCGGCTCGCGCTGGTTTCCGGTCCCGACGAATGCACTCTACCTCACCGGCGATAGCTGGTCGGAGGCCGGCACGACCTATCGCCTCTACGGCGTGCAATCCTGCCTGCGCGGCACGGGCTTCACCAATGCGCATGGGGTTCGGCGCGATTGCGGCGAGGCCTCGCTTGCCATGCTGATCGCCCTGATCCGTGACCTGAAACCGCAATGCTATGACGCGGCCGCCCTGCCGCAGAATCGCACGGTCTTCGTCTTCTGCGTCGCGTCGCGCAGCGAAGGGTCGGGCGCGGGCTCCCGCATCGATCTCGGCACCGCCCTGATCGCCACGGGCTTCGCCTTCGCGGCGCTGAACGCCGACGGCAAGCCGGTTCACGAGCCCTACCTGGTTGCCCAGCGCGTCGCGCAGCAGGCGCGCGCTGGACTCTGGGCCTTTGCCGATTTGCCCGATCCCAACGCCATCATCCTGCGCGCCTTGCGGGAAGGCAGCACGCCCGCGGCCGGCGCATCGCAGCGCTGAGCACGCTTGAGGAGATTCCGATTGCCGTCCCATGCTCGACCCCGGATTTCGCGATGAATTGGCTTCGTGATGCACGCCTCTTCGGCTGCCTCGGCGTCGTCGCACTCGCCGCGCCATGTCTCGCACAGGCCTTGAGCACCGGAACCTATCGTCCGAAGCTGCCAGCGCAGTCCCCTCCCTTGCGGGTCGAGGTTATCGACGGCACGCGCTTCCGCGATATCGAGACCAAGACGGTATTCCGGCTCTATGGCATCGAGACCTGCGCGCCCGGCCAGATGGCGACGCTCGGCCGCCAGCCCTGGCCCTGCGGCACCATGGCCACCGCCTGGCTCGTCACCGCGACGCTCAATCGCTGGCTCGCCTGTGCCGTGATCCGCGAAGACGGTGATGAGCGCCTCGCGCGCTGCGCTACGGCCAGTCATCCCGATCTCGCGGCCTCGATGCTGCGCGAGGGTGTCGCCGTGCTGGCGCCGGCGGCCGCCGAGGATCAGACGAACCCGCCGAGCTACGGGCAGGCCGAGCAGCAGGCGCGCAAGGCCTATCGCGGCCTTTGGTCCAGCACCTTCGAAATGCCCTGGGACTGGCGCGCACATCGATCGTCCGCCGCACCGGCCGCGCCAGGGGAAGCCGCCCCATGACGGGTAACCGGACCCTATTCGGCGTCGTGCTTGCCGCCACGGTTGCGGGGTGCGCGGCAACGACTCCCGAGCCGCCGGAGCCGGTTGCCGTGACTTCGATCGCCGGAGCGGAGGCCCTGCACACGCCGGAGCGCGTCGTTCCGGGACGACTGGAATACGCTCCGGACGGATCGACCTTCGCGCCGATCCTGACCGAGCGCTTCCCCTACCCGACCCAATCCGACGCCAACGCCGCCCATCGCCGCTTGATCGGCGCCTCGGCTGCCGGTCGGCCCTATCCTCCCGCGGTCCGCCTGTTCGGTTGCAAACCCGGGGCGCTGGATGCGGAGACGGCCCGTGTGACGCGCTATCGCGGTCCCGTCGTGCATTGCGCCACGGATTTCCTCGACGGCGACGGGCGCGCCGTCCGGCGGGAGGCCGTCAACTTCTACTATCACCTTTCGCACTGGACGATGCTGCCGGTCGATCCGCCGCGCGCGTCCGTTGCCTGGCGCGATCGCGAGGGCTCGCCACGCGATCTCTGGTGGTGGGTGCCCGGCCGGTCGCGGTACCGCTAGGGGGCGAGTGGCTGTGGTTGGCTCGGCTTCTTCCGGGAGAGAGAGTGACGAAGCCGCCTGGCAGCGGTGCCGGTGGGCGGCGCCGGTCCTGTTGGGGCTGGTGATCGCGCCGGTGGATGGGGCTCAATCTCAGGCCTTGACACCCGATCCCGGTGCCTGGCGTCCCCTCGCCTATTCCGATCTGCAGCGGCCGACACCGCGCAGCGCGACCTATACCGATATCTGGAAAGATCAGATCGACGCCAACAACGAGGCCTATCGGGTGCGCGGCGATCGGCGCTTCGTCGACGGCAACGCGCCGGCGATCGCTGCACATTTCGTGATCTGGAGCGAGCGGCGTTCCGTTGTGCTGACGGTGCTGAACACAGCGCTCGGCTGCGCGCCCAAGCTACGCGAAAGCAAGGTGCGCGCGGTCGTGAAGCTCTGTCCGATGCGGATCGCGATCTATAACGGCATTCGCGTCGAGACGCTGGACGCCGGCCGCGGCTGCTATCTCGAGCCGGAACCAGGTGCCAACATCGATCCATCCGCCTCGGCCGCTTACGGTGCCTATGATGTCGGCTCGAAGCGCCTGAAGCTCGGCATGGTCGTCAACCACCAGGTTGTCGACGGCTGCTCTTTCAACATTCCGCTCGCGCGCCCATGAGCGCCCATCGCCCAGGGAGGCATCGATGAGATCAGCACTGTTCGGGACCTTCGCCTTGGCTGCCGCCTGCTCGGCGATCGCCAGCCCATCACGCGCCGCCGAGGCGAGCTTCAGCTACAAGGCGAGCTATCGGAACGTCGCGACCGATCCTGATGGCATCTGGACGGGCGATGCGCTTTCCGGTGGCCCGGTGACCATCCACGAGTATCAGCTGCGCACAGCGAGCGGCGAGTTCCTGATTTCGCAGATCTGGAACGACGATTGTGCTGCTGCGACCTGTCCGACCCGGTTGCTGCGCATCGAGCCAGGCGGCCGCCGCGCCGTGCTCATCGACGACATGATGCGCCAGATCATCCCACCGAACGATCCCCGCTTCGCCGGGCTGCCGGCGAACGGGCTGCAGGCGGAATTCGCGCGAAATCCGTTCCGACTGAGCGACGATGGCAAGACGCTGCTCAACGGCGATTTCCGCTTCGAGCTCGGCGAGGGCAAGCCATGAGGAAGCGCCCTGCCCTCTTCGAGGCCGGCATCGCGCTCTGCCTCTCATCCGCGCTCGCCTTCGCCGGCGAATCCGCCGCGAGCCTGACCTCAGCGGGCATCCCGGCGAACTGTGCGCCCTTCGCCGCGAAGGTTTCGGCCGCCGAGGGGAATTTCGGCACCACCAACCAATATGGTTGCCTTGGCGCCTTCCAGTTCTGTCCGGGCACCTTCGAGCGCTATTACAGCGGCAGCGCCCAGAGCTTCCTCAATGATCCGCAGGCCCAGGTCGCTGCCTGGACACGATACCAGCAGAACTCCTGGTCGCAGGTGCAGAAGAACGGCATGAGCTCGCTGGTCGGCCAGCAGGTCTGTTCCGGCGGACGTTGCGCCACGATCGACCAGTCGGCGATCCTGATGGCCTGCCAGTTCGGCTGCGGCAAGGGCGGCAAGCTCGCCAACTATGCCGCGAGCGGCGATTGCAACGCGCGCAACGTCAAGGATGGCAATGGCGTCAGCGTCTGCACCTATCTCGTCAAGGGAGCTGGCTATGATGCCTCCTGCTTCACCGGCGAAGCGTCGACGACCTGTACGCCGACGCCGTCCGGACCAGGTGACTATCCAACTTCAATTGGAGTCGCGGCCAATCCGCCGTCATCGTCCGAGGCATCGGTCATCGTGCGGTCGACGGATGTGTAGTTGGCTCTTTGATACGGAGCTGCAACCATTGGCTGCAATTCTCTTGCAATACCAATCCCCTCGGCTAACCTGACTTTGCGGAAAGCGAGACCCTTTCCACGCCTCCCCGAGCCTGGTTTCAGGCAACTTTCAAAGGGCCTGCGGGCCCTTCTTCTTGAGCGGTTGCTATGTCGGGTCGCATGCCATCGCGTGGCGACCGATCCCCTCATCACATTGTTCGCGAGGCGTAGGATCGGGGCGCCAAGAAAAGAGGCCGACGTCCCTTTCGGGAGCCGGCCTTGAAAGTTTGAAACATTCGGCGACACGCCAAATATCTCAGAGGGGAACGGCTGAAACGGGGTCGACGCCGGGAGGAGGTGGCGGAGCCCGTTCGGAACAACCGTGCCGCCGATATCGGCCCGCACGGGCCATTTTGCAACGCAGCATTGCTGAGGTCCGTTATGCGCCCTCTGCATGTCGATGGCATATGACCTTGGCGACTCAGGCGCGTAGGTTCTGCTCGCGGTTGGCTGCCCGCTCCAGCTCCGATTGGCTGACGAGCACGCCCTTCTGAAAGACGGCGCAAGACGTCACGCCGGGGCCGGCCTGCATCTCGCGAAAGAGGCGGAGCGCTTCGCTTGCCGTGGGCGCGCGCTTATTCGTCTTGGAGACCCGGGTGAAGGCCTTGACCTGATACACCATATCCTCGCGATTGATTGCGTCCTGCGGCATAGCGAATGGAGAGCGGCGAGGAAAGTGTGCTCCCATTTCGACAGCGACGGCTTCATTCAGCGCCTATGTCGCTCGATCGGCGGTTTCGATCTCGCGCGGACGCGGTCAGCGTCCGAAGGCCAACGGCAGCAGCACGACACCGAACAGCACGGCGACGATGCCGGTGCGGACCCAGACAGCCGTGAAACGATGGCTAAACAGCACTACGCTCTCCACCCAACCCACCGCTCTTTGGCGGCTTTCGACCCGTTTAGTTGACCATAGGAGAGGATGAGCGACAAGCCGATGAAACGCGACGCGTGATCGAGGCATCGCGCGGCGTCGGACACTACGCTGGAAAAGCGGGCCATCAGAACACTGCCGCACGGCGCGTAGGCGGGAATTTTCCCCGATTCAGCTGAATCCGGACGGATCACGCAGGATGAAAGGCACGGTATCGAGCTGCCCATCGATGGCGGGGGATAACTCCCCGCCGCAATAATGGGCGTAGACCAGAGCCCAGAAGACGACCTCGTCCTGCCGGCCGCCGAACAACGCCTTCTGCATGGTCCGCGCCATGAGTGTGACGGCGCGAGCGTGATCGTATCGCGCGTGCAACTCGCCGGCCACGACCTTCGCGTCGGTCATTCGGATCATGGTGCTGTTTCCTCGCGTCTCGGCCGGGACTTACGCTGCCGTCGAGAGCGGGAATTCGGAGAGGACCGAGGTTTCGGAGCCGCGGGCTTGGTGGAGCATGTCGAGAGTTTCGCGACTGAACGACATCCGTAGCGCGACAACCTCATCTCGCCCGATCTTCTTCGGGAAGCCGAGCGGACGGACGAAGAAGCGCAGCTGCATGGCGATCACCATCAGGCGCCAGTCGATTACGACCGTGACCGTGTCGATTCGACGAGCCAACCCCCATTCGACGACGCCCTGCGCGAGCTCGAGGAAGGGGCCGTCCGGCCGGGGGCGCAGGTCCCGCCAGCCCTGCGCGACGCAGAAGCGTGTCCATTCGAAGATGCGAGGACCAGTCGGCGGTCGTTCTCGGCAAAGATCTCCCAGCACTTCGGTCAGGAGATGCGGTCGCGTTGTCGGCAGCAGGCGTTGATAGCCAACAATCTCATCGCCGCGCAGGCAGACATGGTGGATGGCGTTCTCGTCGTCGAACTGGTCGCGCTCGCGGCCGTCGGGCTGGCGCAGATCAGTCCAGGCCTTCTCGTCGACGAAGATGGAATGGCGGAAGCGGAAGACCCGATCCATCAGCGCGGCGTGACGGCTGATGTCCGAGCCCGGAATGACCATAAGCATCGCGGAGCTCCTCGGCTGGAAAAACGGGCGCCGAGTGCGCCACACCGAGTCCTGGACCGCTATGGTGATAAATACCCATTGCAAGTAGAAAAGTCGGCCACGACGCAGCCGCAGGTTGGGCATTTATTGTCGCTGCTGATACCCACGCTGGCGTTTGCGCTTCAACCAGGTGTCGAGTGCGAGATGGGCGTCGTTCGGTTGCTGGAAGAGTTCGCTGCGGCGCTGGCCGGACGAGCCGATTCGTCCCCATTCGCGGACCAGGGCACTATCGCCGAAGAGCGTCGGCTCGATCGACAGCACATAGTAGCGCGCCATGTTCTGCGCGGGGTCGATCCGCTCGAGGAGGATGTGAAGGAGAGGCATGGCGGACCCGGCATGTTGCGTCAGCCGAATCGTCCCATTCGCCCACCGTTGGGTCCAATTGATTGGTTGAATCGATCAGAGGCGGTCGATTCACGCCCGTGATGAAAGAGCGGCCGCCGTGGCAGGATCTGGACATTCGCATCCTTGTTCCTGATCCGGAAGCGCGATCCCCTCCCCTCTCGGGATGTATCCGAGCTCTGCGGCCAGATCTCGAAACGCTGCGCGCCAGCGCTCCTTCTCAGCTTCGGCTTGCTCAGCGAGTTCGACCAGCTCTTTCTGCGACGCATCGCGCGGTCGGCAGAGGTCACATTCTATCGCGTGAAGAGCGCGCTCCCACGCGACGAGAGCGTCGAGGTAAGAGCGATGCGCCGCGATGGCGCGGTCTGCGCGATTGTCGTCGGACTGTGGTCGGCCTGGCGCCACGTCTTCATTCCCCAAAGAGCAATGCCTGCGGTACGCCCCCGCAAACAATCCCTCGCTGACTCTTGGTGATCGGGGAGTTCGAAACCGTGGTTAGACGGCCCCATGGCCTTTAGTTCGGGTGAACCTGTTGCATGCGCCACAGGATCCCCGACCATAGGGTCAAGGAGTGCGGTGCCGTCACGGCCGGCACCAACCGCTAACCAGGGGTTTCGACGCCCCAAGGCAGCGCGTACTGCCTCAAGAGCGACGTTACCGCGTCTGAGTGGGATGCACCAGTTGTCGTCGGACTTCGTCTCGACGGTGATCTGCGACGAGGTGCTTGTGTTCGCGATGTTCGGAGGCCAAATGGTACATCGCCTTGGCTACCCCGTAGGACGCAATTGTTCGCGCGATTCTCCGTCTGGCGAATGAGTCGGGGGGAATTCACTGCCCTGTGGTCGGGAAGTGCGGAGGTTACCCCGAGTGAATTTGTGGCCCGCTGGCCTTCCTGCGCGGTGGGTCCGGTTCGGCTACCGCGTTGAAATCCTTCATTGAAGCAGCCGAGCGTAGATGGGTAGAAGCGGAAGCCGGCGCTGCCGTTAAGTACTAGTTAACCATTAAACTCTTGCAGCAGAATGGCTAATTGCTATCGTCACGGTAAATATGGGTGTTTGCCCGTTTTTCCGTGATGAGAGTTTCGAACGTGAGTCAAGCTGCCGAGCATACGCGAAAGCTGATCCCCTCTGTCGAGGACACCATCGGCGCGCAGGCTGAGCTTCTCAGCTCGCAACTCCATGCCATGAGCGAGGCGCTCTTTCCTCCCACCTCGAGGAAGGTTCTGCGGAAATTTACGTCTGGCGAGGCAGCGCGTCTGATTTCCATCTCGGATTCCACTCTAAGGAAGATGACGTTAGCCGGCGAAGGACCGCAGCCCGATCTCGCCAGCAATGGCCGCCGGCTTTACACCTTGGCTCAGATTAACGAGCTGCGTCAGCTACTCGCCAAATCTCTTCGCGGTCGGGATCGGATTGATGTCGTTCCCCATCGCCGCCCTGGGGAGCACCTGCAGGTTATCGCAGTGACGAACTTTAAAGGCGGGTCGGGCAAGACGACAACGTCGGCCCACCTTGCGCAGCACCTTGCGCTTCAGGGCTATCGGGTTCTCGCTATCGATCTCGACCCTCAAGCTAGCCTATCTGCGCTCCTCGGGGTGCTTCCCGAGACGGAGGTTCTATCGAATGAGACCCTGTATGCGGCCATCCGATACGATGATCAGAAGCGGGCACTGAGCGACGTCATCCGCAAAACCTATTTCGATGGGTTGGATCTCGTTCCTGGCAATTTGGAGCTGATGGAGTTTGAACACACGACACCAAAGGCCCTGACCTCTGGTGTGCAGACGCGCGACGGCCTGTTCTTCACCCGCGTTGCTCGGGCCCTCGATGACGTGGCGGATCAGTATGACATCGTCGTTATCGACTGCCCTCCCCAGCTTGGCTTCCTGACGCTAAGCGGGCTGTGCGCAGCGACGTCCATGGTCGTCACGGTGCATCCGCAAATGCTCGATATCGCCTCAATGAGTCAGTTCCTCTTGATGACACGCGATCTGTTGGGTGTTGTCAGGGACGCTGGCGGTGAACTCAAGTATGATTTCGTCCGGTATCTACTGACCCGATTCGAGCCGCAGGACGCTCCGCAGACCAAGGTGGCGGCGCTGTTGCGGAACATGTTTGACGATTTCGTTTTGACCAATCCGATGGTCAAGTCCGCGGCAGTCTCGGATGCCGGATTGTCCAACCAGACCCTGTACGAAATTGGAAGAGAGAACATGACTCGGTCAACTTACGACCGAGCGATGGAGTCGCTTCAGGCAGTAAATGCAGAAATCGAGGGCCTAATGAAAGCGGCATGGGGGCGCGGATGATTTCAGCATTCCTGCCTGGGGCGATGCCGATCAGGACCAATTTGTGGCTGTTGGGAGCTCCCAACTTTCTTCGTTGTCCCGCCCGGAAGGGGGGCGTTCGGAGTGACTGGTTGTCTGGAGTTGGGAGCTCCCAACTTTGGCTGATGTGCTGTGGTCACGCGGTGGGAGGGCGCTGATGAGCCGGAAGGATGCCATCAACTCGCTATTCCTAAGGAAGCCCGAGCCGGCTGCACATGTGCCGCCGAAAAATGCTGAGCGTGTTCGTACCGGCGCGATCGCCGCAATGGGCAGTTCGCTTCAAGAGATGACGGAAGGTGCGAGGGCTGCCGAGCGCTTGCATCAACAGCTTGCTGAAGGCGAGGTAGTACTCTCGCTGGAGGCTGCGCAGATCGAAGGGTCGAGAATAGCAGATCGTATCGCTATCGATGTCGATCCGGGCTTTGAGACCCTGGTGGAGAGTATCCGCGAGCGTGGGCAACAAGTGCCGATTCTTGTCCGCCCGCACCCGGAGAAAGCCAATCATTTTCAGATTGTTTACGGACGCCGGCGGCTCAGAGTAGCAACCCGCTTGGGACGACCAGTTAAGGCGATTGTTCGGAATCTGACCGATGCCGAGCTCGTTATCGCGCAAGGGCGAGAGAACCTCGATCGCGCGGACCTGACCTTCATCGAGAAGGCCTTCTTCGCGAGGCGCCTTGAGGATGCCGGATACGATCGCTCCACGATCCTGGCCGCACTCTCGACCGACAAGTCAGACCTTAGCCGGTACATTGCAATCGCCCGACGGCTGCCGGAGCAGATTGTCCAGAAGATCGGACCAGCCGCGAAAACCGGTAGAGCCCGGTGGATTGCTCTTGCCGATAAGCTCGAGGATGGAAAGGCTGTCATCGCAGCCGAAAACCTGCTGAGCGATCCAGAGACAATCGCGTTGGACAGCGATGGCAGATTTCAAGCGGTCCTAAAGGCCGTCGACAAGCAGCCCAAGCGCGCCAGCAAGCCGACGGATATTTGGGTCAACCAAGCTGGAAAGCGAGCGGGTCGCGTGGAACGCTCGGGAGGCAAGACCGCGCTTGTTTTCAACGAGAAGGTTGTCCCGGAGTTCGCAACGTGGATTTCGTCGCGACTTGACGACCTCTACGCCGAGTTTTCGACTGGAAGGGAGGAGGAACGATCGAGAAGCTGAAAGGTGGTGAAGAAGGCGAGGCGCTTTCGCATCGCTAGACACACGTAAACCGCAAAGAAAAAAGGCCCCCGAAACGGATTCCGGAAGCCCTTTCTCTCTAGTTTGGCGACTTTGAGAATCGCACTTCCCCGAATCACAGTCAAGAGTCCTGAACGGACTCAGCGTCGTTTTGGCGAGCGGATTTTCTTTGCCTAACAAAAGGTAAAGGAACGTGCAGACGCATGTAACAACGACGCCCTTTGGGCGGCGGCCGATGACGCTTGGCCAGATTTCAAGTCAGATGGCGGCAAAGGCGACGAAGCCTGATGCCGTCGTACACAAGTGGCACGTCTTCAACGACGTTCGCGTGGCGAGAGAGCTCCTCGGCGCCACGGATCGCTCGCTTGCGATCCTGAGCGCGCTGCTGACCTTCCACCCGGAAACCGCGCTCACCGGCGAAGCGGAACTCGTCGTCTGGCCGTCGAACGAGCAGTTGATGGCGCGCGCCAACGGCATGCCGGCGACGACGCTGCGGCGGCACATCGCCGTACTCGTCGCGTGCGGCCTGATCATCCGTCGCGATAGCCCGAACGGCAAGCGCTTCGCCCGGAAGGGAAGGGGAGGGGAGATCGAGCAGGCCTATGGCTTCGACCTCTCGCCGATCGTCGCGCGCGCTGAGGAGTTCAAGGACCTGGCCGAAGCGGTGCAGGCTGAGAAGAAGGCGTTTCGCGTGGCCAAGGAGCGACTCACGTTGCTGCGCCGGGATATCGTCAAGATGATCGACGCCGGCATCGAGGAGCGCGTTCCGGGCAATTGGGGCAGGGTGCAGCAGACCTACCAGGAGATCATCGGGAGGCTTCCCCGTACGGCTCCTAGGCAGCTCGTTGAAACCATTTGCATCTATCTGCAGGACCTCTGCACGCAGATCCGCGACGTGCTGGAATCATTCGCTAAAGCTCAGAATCCGGATGCCAATGAGTCCCATTCTGGTCGTCACATACAGAATTCAAAACCAGAGCCTCTAACTGAATCTGAAGACGGCTTTTCGAGCAACGAGGAAGCGGCAGTCATCGTCGCGGAAACCGACAATGTGCGGAGCCTACCGAAGCGGGAACTGCCTCTTGGCATTGTGCTCGACGCCTGCCCGAACGTGCGGGAGCTGGCGCAGGGCGGCGAAATCCGACACTGGCGCGATTTCCTGGCGGCGGCGGAACTAGCCCGGCCGTCGCTCGGGATCAGCCCGAGCGCCTGGCGTGAAGCGCGCGAGGTCATGGGTGAGCAGCACGCCGCGATCACGCTGGCGGCGATGTATCAGCGTGCCGGGCAGATCAACAACGCCGGCGGTTACCTGCGCAGCCTGACCGACCGGGCGAAGGAGGAGAAATTCTCGACCTGGCCTATGGTCATGGCGTTGCTGCGAGCTCGGCTCGATGCACAGAAGGCGGGGGCGGTCGAAGAGGGGTCGGCTGAGGATGGCGCCACGGCTTCGCAGCCGCGTATCCAGGCCTCGGCGGCGCTGCTGAAAAGCTTGCAGAAGCCGAGGCCGTGATGGCTGCGGGCTTATCCTTTGGTAGCGGCCTCGGTCGTGTTGCCGTCTCCGGCGATCAGTCCGGAGCGGCGGGCGCGATCGATCAGGTTCTTCACCGAGGACGGCGACCATTTCGAACCGCCGCGCGGCGTTCGCTCATGCAGCCGCTCAAGCTGGCTTGCGATCTCGCGCAGCGTGAGATTCGGGTTCGAGACGTGAATGCCGGCCACCAGCGTCACGAGGCGATCCTCGGGGAGCCGCGGAGGCGATTTCCGCAGCAGCGCCCTATCGGCCATGTGTTCGCCGACCAACCATTTGACGGCCCGACGCAAGCGCTCCGGTGTCGAGTCGAACCCGCGCTGTCTCAGCACGCGGGCGATGTCGTCCCAGCTATGGTCCGGCCGCATCCGTCTGACGATCGGCAGCCATTGGCTCGCCGTTGCCTGAACGCGATCGCCATAGGCTGCCTTCTGGGCGGCGGTCATCTTCGCCAGCATCTCCGGTCGGCGTTCGCGAATACCAGGATTGCCGGGAAGCCGGCCTTTGGATTTCGCGGCCTTGATGCCGGCTTTGGTCCGCTCGGAAATCAGCGCGCGCTCGAGCTGCGCGACGGCGCCGAGGACTTGCAGCGAAAACATGCCTTGCGGTGTCGTCGTATCGATCGGATCGCGCAGCGAGCGGAAATGCGCGCTCTTCGCCGTCAGGTCCTCGATCACGTCAAGCAAATGGCTGACCGAGCGCGCCAGGCGGTCGAGACGCACGACGATGAGGGTGTCGCCGGCGCCGATCTCACGCAGCAGCTTCGCCAGAGCCGGACGGGCGCGCGACGCGCCGGAACCATGCTCCTGGACGATCACGTCGCAGCCGGCCGAGCGCAGCTCGATCTCCTGCGCTTCCGTGGTCTGCTCGTCGGTCGAGACGCGTGCATAGCCGATGAGGCGGCCCTGAGGTCGACGGGAAGCGCGATTTTGGGTGTCGCGGGCCATTTGGAGCGCCTGAGAGAACGCCGAGTGGCGATTTTCCAAATGCAGAAGATATGGATAACTGATCGTTTGTGACCGAAATCGGGTTTGGAGGCTGTTGGTATGTTGCCCCGAAGCGTGCTTGTCGACCCTTCAAGGAGAGTGGTGACTATAACCGTACGCTGACGGATATGACTCGCCGCCGCAATTCAGGGTCATTTAAAAACTGCTTCGCCACGTCCGATGCTTCCTTCCCGGTGAGTTGATCTACGATCTTTATAACCTTATTTACGTCAATACTCGCGTGCGCATGATTTAATTTAAGAAACTCGTCGCTAAGATCGAAGCTCACATTGATGGCCGATGTGCAGGCCAGCGCGGCCCGCTCAATATCGACTGTGATTTTTCCGTTTTTCGGCGCTCCGCGGGCTATACAATCAAACAATATACCCTCTGGAAGAGACTCCCCCGCTGATAGGCGAAGCTGCTTGGTGGCGGACTCACTGACCGTTTCCCATATGGTCCGAACCGGTTCTCGTGCGAAAAGGCACGCTATCATATACTCCATCAACGAATTGCAGTCGGCAGTTGATTTCGCTGCTCGCGCGCTCAGAGACCAGAACAGGAGTGAGGCGGCCACTGATTGCCGAGATTCGGCAAGCTGCGATGCGACGCCGGCCTCGGATGCCAGAACCTTTGAGGCCAGCTCCGCTTTGGCCCAGGGTAGCGCTTCTTTCCGTACGATAAACCGAGTCGCCCCCGCTTGCAGGAAATAGTCTATAAAAACATCCCAGGGGCTCGGTACTTTGAAGGTGCTTGCGGTAAGTTTTTTGAGCTGCACGAAAAGATCAAATCCACTCAGGGGTATCGACCGCGCATCCGTTCGCTTTAGCAGATCGAACCAGTCTGCCGTAGTTGTTTTAGCACTTCGCGAATTTTGGACCCATCCGATCAGAAACGAAATAATTTCAGGATTTAAATTTCGAAGCGTCCTTCTCAAAGACTGTGGCGCTTCATCTTTGAGCAGATTATTTTCGAATAGGTATTCTGCTACAAGGAATTCTTGTATAGAACGGTGCGCGAAATAAACCGAAGAATTATCTTTTATGACTAAGCAACCTGCGATGAGTTCACGCCGCAGAGCAGGCACAGTGAATGAATGTCGGGTTCCGCCTATCGCTTGTTGAAATAGCGCATCTGGGATAACAGAGATCGAGCTTGTGGAGGCGCCTCCTTGCTCCCACAGCCACCAAGCCAGCATGTTGTTGAAGCGCCGACGTATGTCTAGGCTGAAGCCGCGGAATCGACCAGATTTTGCTACTTCTCTATGCAAGAGAAAGTGAATAAATCTATCGTATAAGAGGAATTTCGATACTTTTTCTAGATTTAGATCGGGTTCCGTTGCGATCTGACAGAGCATCTGAGCATGGACTGGTCGCGAAAGAAGCTCGTCAAATTTGCCTGACAGGAGGAACCCGAGCCGGTTGGAAATCCACTGTGCGTCGAATTCCGAGCCCTCTGGTTTGCCTCTGGCCTCGTGAACCGCGATGGGAAAGTATCGCTCGACAAAGTCGCGGGCTTCGGCAACGTCAAAGCCCTTTAACGTCTCCGTTCGGCATTGCGTCTTGCCCGGAACCGGGATGAATTGCCCAGCCCGCGTTAGGTCTTTCCCCTCGATAACGGACCGAAACTCGATGGCGTCATGAAATACTGTGTCGCGGCCTAAGAACAATAACTTTGCGGTTCCTTCATTGAGGCTCAAAAGGCGTTCGAAATTTGCTGTGAAAATGGCCGGAGTCATCCCGTGCTTCATTTCATCGAAGCCATCAAAGATAATGATAAAATGACCTAGGCGATTTAGCTCTCGAAATAATTTAAAGTGATATCCTTCAACCCTTGCTTGGCTTGCAAGTAGTTTTCCTACCAAGCCGTCTACTGATTGCTCGTCGAAAATCTCACCTAACGGAACAAGTAGGGGTATTCTACCATTTCCGCCGCACAGTATCTGCTTTGCGAGCTTTGCACTTATGTGTTTGGCGAATGTGGATTTCCCTTGCCCGTACCCGCCTATAATAACGATAGGCGTGGTGCTTGAGGACTGTGCCCAATCACCGATCACCGTCTCCATGTCATCACCTGTGACATTCTGCGGTGAGATATAATATTTCTCTATTGAGCTCCGATCGTACGCATCGGCAAGATCGGAAAGGTACGGTTCAAAAGAAAGAAGTGCGCGCTTGAATTCGCGCATCGAGAAGCAGCGAAGATTTGGAACTGCTTCTATGAGGGCTCGTGCGTCGGGACTGATATCTTTCGCGGCAATCAACCACGCTCTGGAGAAAGTTCTCTGCGAGACAAGGCGGCCATATTCGATAAGGAATTCCTGGCAATCTGCCTTACTAACATTTCTGGCAAGATTTTTTAGCTCGATCGCCGTCGTTTGAATTCCGTCAAACGGATCAACGCGTGTTGCGACAATATCAGCTTTTTTAAAATCAGCTCTAATTTCCGATTTGCACTGAAACCCGGCCGCTTCTAGCAAGACAAGAACGGTGTCTCTGAATTCGTTTCCTTTTTCCGTCGTCGATAGCATTTTCAAGTATGGCTTTCCGGGTTAGCGAACGCGTGATCTGCCGATCTCTGTTACCTCATTTCAATCTGCACTGTATGGGATGGGAGTTCGCCGTCAAACGTGTCAATCGAGGAGAGGCTTTTCACGACGGACATTGAGATGAGCTACTTAGCTGGGCTCATAGCTGTGGTTTGGCCGAGGACTTGGGCCAACAGGGCGGCAGGCATTAAAGCGCGAGCCGGGCGGCCTTGCTGAGCTGCCGCTCGGCGTCATTGTAGTAGCTCGCGGCCTGCTGGACCGAACGGTGCTGCGACTGCTGCATGGCCGCGGGCAGGGGAACGCCATTGCGGGCCGCCTCGGTCAGATAGCCGGAGCGCAGGCCATGTGCCGAGAACGCGAGCGGATCGAGCCCAGCCTCGGCGCAGCGGCGCTTCAGGATCAGGTTGACGGCCTGCGGGGTCAGTGCTCGGTCGGAAAGACCTTCCCAGCGATCGATCGCCCGAAACACCGCGCCCTTGCTGATCGCAGCACGCTCGAGCCAGTCACGCAGCGCTTCGACTGGTGGTCCGACGATCAGAACGCGGGCGGCGTCGTCGGCCTGCGCTGTCTTGGTCTTGCCGAGCGAAATCGCCAGGCAGGGCAGGCGGGTTGAGTCCGGATCGTCAGGATCGAGCGGCACCGGCGCCTCCTCGGACAATTGTTCGACGCGCAGACGGGCGATTTCGCTGCGGCGGCGGCCGCCAGAGCCGAAAGCGATCAAAAGCAAGGCCAGATCGCGCGTATCGGTCAAGCGATCGCTCCGGCAGGTCGCCAGCAAGCGGTCGAGGATGTCGCGGGTGACGGCGCGCTGACTTTTGCGCCGCCGCGGCCGGGCGCTGGCCCGGACCGCCAGGCGTACGGCCGTGCGTAGTGATGGGGCGGCGAAGGGGCCCATAAGGCCTTTCCAGCGGTGTAGCGTCGACCAATGCGCCAATCGGCGCTTGACCGTCGACGGCGCGTGCGGACCCGCGACGCGCAAATGACCGTCCAGCCGCAAGGCCGTGGCGATGACTTCGGGCATGCCGTGCCCGGGATCGCTCTCGCGTTGGGCCGGGTCCCAGAGATGCTGCGCCACGAATTTCAGCGCCAGCGCTTCCGGCGCTGGCCAGGGCAGGGGCGCAGCCGTCGCCGCGATCGCCCAGGCCTCGAGATAGGCCAGGTCTGAGGCGAGCGCGCGCAGGGAATTCTCCCCCATGCCCTCCTTCGCGAGGTGGCGCAGCGTCGCGACGTCGTCATCGGTCAGGATTTTGGCGAGCTGATCGCGCCGCTCCATCGGCAGGATCGCGGACAGCGCGTCGAGCTGCAGGGCGCGGCGGGTCTCGGAGTCCGCCAAAGAGGTGAGGGCGAGATCACTCATCGACGTCGCCGCTCGCGCCGGCCCGGGTTGCGGACCCGGGCGGCGGGACTGCGAAAGCGCCGGATCGTGGCAGCATAGAAGTCGTCCATGCCGGCGAGCGGATCGGCGCCCAGATCGGCGCGACGGGCGAGCTCGCGCAGGACCGCGAGATTGACCCTGGGCTCCAATTGCGAGGTGTCGATCACCTCGGCGTCGGGCAGGAGATGGTTCGGGTGCAGATGCCGATCGAGCCAGGGTCCGAAGGCGGCGAACTCCGGGGCGCCCTTGCGCTTGGTGAAGTCGGCCGAGGCGCCCGACAGCACATCGGCGATCTGGATCGTCGGGTGCTCGAGCGACGAGCCGAAGCGCATCGGACCGGCCAGGTTCATGCCGATCGGGGTCGCCCGCCGGCCATCGGTGATATCCGGCCGATCGCTGCGCCCGATCCAGGTGTCGAAGATATGCGCCATATCCTTCAAGGGTTTCGAGTCGTCGCAGAGCAATTCGATCTGCGGATAGCGCAAACCAAAACCCTGAAGCGTCAGGCTGAACAGCGCCGTCGTCGTCAGATCGAGCGTCCATTTGCCGGTCAGGCTCTGCCCCGGCTGCAGCGCCTGCGCTTCCGCGGCGATGATGCCGGCATAGCCGCGCGCGAAGCGCAGCACGCAGTTCAGCACCACCGAGCTCTCATCCGGCGCTTGGCTGACGGCGAACAGCTTTGGCGCGTCCTCAGGGTTGAAGGAGCGCATGAAGGCCTGGAGCTCCTCGGCGACCTGATGCGGGCGCTCGCCGGTCTTGTACAAAGCAGCGTGCAGGCCGTGCATCACGAAGCGATGCAGGTTGTGGCGATAGAACAGGCTGTTCTTGGCCTGCAGCACCGGCTCGAACAGGTACTCGAAGGCCTTGCCGCCGAGATTGAGCCGCTTGTCGCAGACCATGATCAGCGCCCGGCCCTCGAGCTGGCCCGCGAGATCCAGAGCGATCTCGCTCCAATTGTCGCGCCGACGCAGGCCCTGCGCCTTCAATTCCGGCGCCTGGACCCGGTATTTTTGTCGCGTGGCGGCGACGATCGCCGCGGCTTCCTCCGCTGTCAGGTCGATCGCGGTGTAGGCGAAGACAGGTTGATCGTCATCGAGCATGCGCGGGCCGGTGAAGCCGGCCTCGTCGCAGGAGATCAAGCGGGCGGGAGGCGTGGTCAAGGCGCTGTCTCGTCGAGCTGAGGTCGGCCGAGGGCCGACGGCGGCAATCTGGAGCGCCAGAATCGCTGCTTTTTGCGCGTGTGTCCATCACTATCGATAAGAGGTAATTATCGATAGTTATGGACATGTAGTACGAGATATCGGAGTGAAACAAATATATTGCCATTTAAATTGGTTTTTATAGATTTAGAGGCGTGAATTCAAAGTACTATGATATCTCGCCAGCTGAGCGAAATGCCCTGGTTTCGGACTGTGCCGTGGCCGCCGAGGCTGTCGCTTTCCCTTCCCAATTTCAATTTGAACCGCTTAAGGGGACGGCGACGTCTTGCGTTCCCTTTTTGATTTCATGCTCTTCCGCCCAAGGATATGATCTCGTTGCGCTTTCTACTCAGAGTCCG